>NZ_JBSIUU010000012.1:0-85380 GCF_053654535.1 Helicobacter sp. T3_23-1056
GATTGTGCCTAGCCACGCGTTATTTCCGTTTTTTATCTCGCTTACTTGAGCACCGTCTATTCGCAAATTTGTTAGACTGCCCTCATTAGTGATATAAGTTACGCTAGCGTTGTCTTTGATGTCCATATTATATACCATTCGCGTGCCAGATTCTACCTTGATAGTGCCTATTGTAGAGCTATGCCCTATGGTTATATGCTGAAAGATTCCTCCCAATTTCCCGTCCCAATTATATGTCCAGTTCCCCCTATCTCCAGCTTCTGTGGTAGTATCGCTAGCTAGGATAAGTGAGCCGATATGTGCTTGGGCTATGGTTTTTACACTTGCTTGGACTTGCCCTTGAGAAGTGATACGAAAGCTCATATCTTTTGCGTCCAAAAGCCCAAATTCTATGAATTTGTAGAATCCTTTTTTGTAGTCGTGCGGGTATCCTAAATACCCCTGCCCTCTAAAACGATTTAGCCCTACATCGATTTGTTGTGTGCCTCCACCGATAGTTAGCCTCTCACTTGCCGTGCCAAACTGCACGGTGGTATTCCAATACTGATTTGTCTCATAGGATTCGTGCAAGTGCCGTGCGCCACTTCCTGTCATCTCTGTCCAATCAGCATTGCCCGTGCAGGTATAGACTTTTGTGCGCCCATCAAAGTCATTGTAGATACTACCCGGTGTGTAGTCATTTACGGTAGTGCGGCAATTTACCTGCGCTGCTATGGTGTCTAGGCTAAGGCTAGCTATGAGGCTAGCTGTGGCTATGGATAACGCTAGGCGTTTTTTGGGCGCGGTGGTTTTATTTACCCGCCCCCTAGCCCCCTCCGCAAGGGAGGGGGAAATCCTGCCGTCATTGCGAGAATTTGCATTGTCGTCATTGCGAGCGCAACTCGTTGCGCGTGGCAATCCAAAATAAGCCCCCTCCCTTGCGGAGGGGGTTTGGGGGTGGGTAGATTTTGCGCTAGCAAAATTTGCAATCTTGTCATTGAAAGTTGCATTGCTGTCATTGCGAGCAAATGCGTTAGCATTTGCGTGGCAATCCACGACAAAAAACATAGGTGGCAATCCACACTACGATATAGACAAAATAGATTGCCACGATTCTGCAACTTTTGACAAAGTTGCAGAATCTCACAATGACGGTATTGTTTCCCACTCCCTTGCGGAGGGGGCTAGGGGGTGGGTTTCTTGTCATACTAAGCAAAGCGAAGTATCTCAAAATGTCGATAAAAACAGAGATATTTCGGGCTTTGCCCTCAATATGACAAAAAATAGCAATCAGACAAAAATTTATCGTCATTGCGAGACTTCCGCAGGAAGTCGTGGCAATCCACAATGTAATACAGAATCAATAGATTGCCACGCAAGTCTTGCGACTTGCTCGCAATGACGGAAGAGCAGAATCCTTGCCTATAATGACGGCGTGGGTGGATTGCCACGCGTGGCGTAAGCCACGCTCGCAATGACGGATTATAAAAGTTGTAAAATCTAGGCAATTTATTTTTATGTTTTTGATATGTTTTTGATTTTGGATTTTTCAAGCGCAACTGCGCCCGCTCGCGCTTACACACTAAATCGCTACTTTGTAGATACGGGCTTGTGCCACGCGGATTTATGCAAAATCCGCTAGCAATGACGAGGTGGCGTTTTGGTGGAAGTGGAATCTAAAAATACCCACCCCATTAGCCTCTCCGCAATGTGGGGGAATTTTTGGATTGCCGCGCAAGTCTTGCGACTCGCTCGCAATGACAGCGTGGGTGTGGATTGCCACAAATCTAGGCTTTTTAACAAAAGCCTAGATTCTAGCAATGATACCCACCCCATAGCCACTCGTGCTAAGTGGGTGGGGGACAAAAGGCAAAATCCTATGTATGCAGTGTAATGGAGGGGGGATTTGGACATTTTGATTTCTAAAAATATCAGTATTTTATTTTCCAAAAAAATATAAGTATTTTGATTTTTAAAAAATATCAGTATCTTATTTCATAAAACATATCAATATTTTATTTTACAAAAAAATCAGTATTTTGATTTTCAAAGAATATCAGTATTGTATTTTCCAAAAAAAAATATCAGTATTTTGATTTCTAAAAAATCTCAATATGGCAAAATTTATCACTATGCCGCTAGCATCAAGCAAAAGCCTAGATTTATTTTTTGCAAGTGTTGATTTGCGTGGAGTGGGCTTTTAGCTCGGCTTCTTTGTCGATACGATTTTGAGGGATTTGGGCAAAAGTAGCACTAGCCTTCACACAATCCCCTAGCTTATAATACCCCCACGCAAGCGAGTCGATGTATGAAATCGAGTAAGGCTCTACAAGCAATGCTTCTTTGACATATTCGATACCTTTTTTTATATCTATGTCAAAATCTATCATCAAATATCCGCAAAAATTATAAAAAAACGCATCTTGGTTGGTTGGCTTTTGTTTGTTTGATTGGAGTTCTTTTTTGCGCTCTTTGATTGCTTTTTCTAGCTTTTTTGCCGCCTCTATGGCAGAATCTTTTGCGATGTCGTTTTCGCCTAGCCCATATATCGCTTCTAGGGCTAAAAATCTAGGATTTTTGCTTTTGGCATAGATTTGCGCACTCAAATCCCGCGCTTTTTCAAAATCCCCTTGCATCACATACAAATCTAGCAAAAGCCCTTGGTCAAATGGAAAACTCTGCGCAATCCCTTGCGCTTCTTGGTATTGTTTGAGGGCGACTAGCACGCGCATATAATTGGTAGCATTTGGAATCGTAGGGGCTTTTTTATAAATCGTTTCAAACACCGCTTTTGCCATATTTAGCGCGTTTGAATCCACATAAAAACTCAAAGCCTCCTCGCAAAATCCTTCCTCGCAACCCTCGCTTATGAGATGTTCGCTAAGCAATCCTAACGCTTGCTGGTTTTTTTCTTGGGATAAAAATATGACTAAAATCTTTTTTAGCACTTCTGGGCTTTTGGTTTTGGTGTATAGTTCGCCAAATATATTTAGGGCTTTTGGTAGCTGTTTTTGGAGCATATAGAGATTTGCTAGGACATCATTTAGGGCGTCTGTTTCTTCGACTTTTTTGACTTTTTCAAGCGCGATTATGGCTTTGTCCATCTCGCCATTTTGGACAAACGCATCGGCTAAAATCTTATTGATGATAGGGTCATTATCATCGCCACTTTGCTCTATGTATAGATTTGCTAGGCTAAATGCTTTGTTTATATCGCCCGTGCCAATCGCGGCTTGAGCGGCTAGCTTTGCATAATAAGGCTCTTTTGTTTCATCGTATAAAAGCAAAAAATTCTCTAGCGATTCTGCAAAATTGCTATGATACAAATCATCAGCCCCTTGCAACAAAAGCAAATCTTTATGAGAATCCAAAATCTTTGGCATTTCTGTATTTTCGTTAGGCAAAGTGGTTTCTAAGTCGTTGTATGGCTGTCTTATGGCGATTTGTGCGGTGAGGGTATGGGAGTTTTGCAAAGAGAATTTAAAAGCGGATTCTATGTTTTCTTGCGCGCTTGTTTGTGGATTTATTTGCGCGCTTGTTTGCGTGTCTGGTTGTGGATTTGATTTTATATTTGGTTTTTTTGATAAGTGTTTTTTTTGGGTTTGGCTAGATTCTGCATTGTCTTGGGTGGTATCGTGCTGTGTGGCGACTGCTATGGCGCAAAAAACACTGCACAAATATAGCGATATAAATGCGCATTTTGCAAATCTTGTAAATGATTTTTGTGTAAGGCTTTTTTGATTCACGCTTTTTTCCTTTTTTTGATTAGTTTTGATTTTACTAGATTGGATTTCGCTAGTTTAGATTTTGTCTAAGTGCGTTTTAGATTTTGATATTTTCTATGAGAGAATCCACACTATCAGCGGGATTTACAACCCCTTTGCACATCGCAAAAAGTTCGGTTAATTCCTCACATTTTTTGCCCCTGTATTTTTCCCAAAAAGGAAAATCCACGCATTGCTTTGGGCGAAGCGGATAGATTTTGCAACATTTTTTTTGCTCATCAAAAAACACGCACGCAAAGCCATTTTGATAGGGCTTTTCGACAAGTGAAAATCGATACCCAACTTTGATTAGATATTTTTTGGCAAAATCTTCTAGCGAGCAGGACAAAAACTTAGCGATTTGCTCTGCTTCTTTTAGGCTTAAAAATATATAGCCACTCTCCCCCACACAGCATTTGCCACCGCAGGTTTCACACGCTTTTTGGCTAAAGCCAAAACCAAAATCTTTTTGCCTAATTGCACCATCTAACAAAGTATCTTGCATAGTTTGTTCTTTTTGCTTTTTTCTCTTTGACAAATCGGCTAGAATCTTTATGTTTCAAGGTTTTTAAGAGGATTTTAAGATTCTAGCGTGGGATTTGAGATGGGGGATATGCTATGAGATTTTAGCATTTCTAGCGTGCGTGATAGTAGAGAGCTAGTATCAAGCCCTAGATGTTTTTCCACGCTAGAGACATTGCCGTGCGGGACAAATGCAGAATCTAGCTCAAAGCTAATGATAGGCTTTAAAATGCCTTTTTGACTTAGCATTTCATTGATAGCACTTGCCACTCCTCCTTGCTTGTAGCTATCGCTAAATACGAATGAAATAGCGTGGGATTTGATGATTTTGGCAAGATTTTCATCTAGTGGCTTTACAAATCGCAAGTCTATAAGGCTAGGGGAAAATCCTAGATTTTCTAGCTCTTTACATACGAGGTGCGCCCTGCCTACGCCATTTCCATAGCCAATTAAGGCTATATCTTTGCCCTCTTTTAGCACTTCGCATTTGCCAAGCATAAATGAGCTAGGCTCATAAATAGGCTTGCTAGATTCTAGCGCATCTAGCACAAAACTCCCCCGCACATAGCGATACGCACAAGGCGCGCTATCAAAGCTATGGGCAAAATGCACCGCTTCTATGAGCGTGGCATTATCACGCGGGGCAAAAAGGACAAAATTCGGGATTATCCGCAAATATGCAATGTCAAAAAGCCCTTGATGAGTCTCGCCATCTTCGCCTACGATTCCAGCCCTATCGATGCTAAATCGCACAGGCAAGCCCAAAATCCCCACATCGTGGATAATCTGGTCAAACGCCCTTTGCAAAAAAGTCGAATAAATGCTAACAAATGGGATAAACCCCTCTTTTGCCATCGCTGCCATAGAGGTTACGCAGTGCTGCTCTGCGATACCTGCGTCCCAAAATCTATCAGGGTATAAATCCATTAGCTTGCCAAGCCCCACGCCACCGGGCATAGCTGCGGTTATGCCTACGACTTTTTTGTCTTTTTTGGCGATTTCTAAAAGCGTGTTTGAATACACTTCTGTGGGGGATTTTGCGCTAATAGAGTCGCTTGAATTTCTAGCGGGTTTTTTAAGTGGCTGTCCTGTTTGCAAATCAAACGCCCCAACCCCGTGCCATTTTTCATAAGGTCCTTCAGCGATTTTGTAGCCCTTGCCTTTTATGGTTTGGATATGCACGATGACAGGTCGCTCCATCTCGCGCGCTCTTTTAAGGCAAAAAATCAGCTCCTCTAGCTTATGCCCATCAATAGGTCCTATGTAGCTAATCCCCATTTCTTCAAACAAAATCCCCGGGGTAATGAGCTTAAAACTCTCCTCCACACGCTTTGCTAGATAACTCGCAGAATCAGGCATTTTCTCCAAAAATTTTTTTGTGAAGTTGCGAAAAGATTGATACATAGGGTGTGAGATAAGATGGGATAAATGCTTGCTAATCGCGCCTATGGGGCGAGCGATACTCATTTCATTGTCATTTAGGATTATTACCATTGGGTATTTTCTATCGCCTAGCTCATTTAACGCCTCATAAGTAAGCCCCGCACTCATAGAGCCATCGCCTATCAGCACCACAGGCAAGCCATTTTTTCCTTCTAGTTTGTAAGATTTTGCCACGCCCACGCCTAGCGAAATCGAAGTAGAGCTATGCCCAGCGATGAAATAATCCGCGCTAGATTCTTTTGGATTGCAAAATCCGCTAATCCCGCCAAATTGTCGCAATGAGGCAAAATCCTCAAATCGCCCGCTTAAAAGTTTGTGTGCGTAGGCTTGATGAGAAACATCAAAAATAAATGGATTATGCTTGCGATGAAACACATAGTGCATAGCCACAATAATATCCACCGCACCTAACGATGAGCTTAAATGCCCGCCATTTTTGCTAACCACTTCTAAGATTCTGCCTCGCAAAATCTCTGCTAGCGCATATAGCTCTTTTATGTCCATATATTCTATGGGTTTTTGGGGGAGGGCAAGCCCTGTGTTTGATTTTGGGTTATTTTGTGGCATTGTTTTTTAGTCTTTTAGATTTTCAAGCACGGATTGTTTTAGGGTTTTGTAGCGATTTGAGATACTTCCATCGATGATTCCCCCGCCGTTATTGATGATTAAGCCACCTTTTGTGATAGCGTTGTCTGCTTGAATTTTTAGCTTTGGATAGTCTTTTAGGGATTCTTGGAGGCTTTGCAAATCCTGTGGATTTACGCGAATATGTATATCTGTGGCATTTGCTATTGAGCCTAGCAGCTCTTTTGCCAAAGCCGTTGCCACCGCGCTAGAATCATTCTCTACTTCTTTTGCTATGACTTCTTTTGCCATATCTACTGCTATGCCACTAAGCTCTTTTTCTAGCTCGCGCAAATGTGTTTCAGAGTTTTTCATCGCAGTCCCTAAAGTGATAGCGGATTCTATTAGGGAATTTTTTTCTTTTTGGATTTCGTTTTGAAATTCTGCTTTGATTTTTTCTTCGCCATCGCGCAAGCCGTCTTTGTATGCGTCATTTCGCGCAGTGGCGATTTGGGATTCCATTTCTTGCTGTTGTTTTTCAAACTGCATTTGCATTTTTGCTAGCGAAGTGGATAGCTCATCAATTTTGCCTAATAATTTTTCTACCAATTCTTTCTCCAACGAATCATCTTTTTGGCTAGGTTCTACCTCGATTTCTTTTGGTGCTTCAGAGCTAGATTCTACCTCATCAAGCACGATAGGGCTAAACTCATAGCGCGTGATTTTGTGCTTGCTAGCGCGCTCTTTTGCGATTAGATTTTCTTCGCCAAAACTAGACAAGGACATCATCATCTCCGCCGACTTGGATTACGCCTTGTTCGCTAAGGGTTTGGACTACTTCGACAATCTTTCTTTGTGCGGCTTCCACATCACGCATTCTAACCGCACCCAAAAACTGCATTTCCTCCACAAACTGCTCGCTTGCGCGAGAGCTCATCTGCTCTAAAAATTTTTGTTTTAGCATATCGGGTGCGGATTTTAGAGCCATTGTGAGGTCTTTTTTGTCCGCGACTTTGAGAATCTCCCTAATAGCGTTTTTATCAAGCCCGATAATATCTTCAAATGTAAACATCATTTCTTTGATTTCGCTTGCTAGTTGCTCATCGATTTGCTCGATGTAGGCTAGCGTATTTTTTGCAGCCTTTTGCCCAAGTCTGTTAAACATTTCAGCCACAGCGCGCGGTCCGCCGACTTCGACTTTGTAGCTTGTGAGTGATTCTAGTTTGTTTTCTAGCACGGTAGATACCCTTTTTACGACATTTGGCGATATATCGCCTAAGTTTGCCATACGAATAGAAATTTCAGCACGCGTATTGTCATCGCTAAACTGCCCTAGCGTCTCTGCCGCGCTTGTGGCGTCCATATGTGCCAAAATCAGCGCGATAGTTTGGGGATGCTCATTGACAATAAAATCTGCAAGCTGTTGGGGTCGCACTTTGGATAGATAAGCAAAGTTTTTCGCAGACTGCATAGTCTTAGCGAGTTTATCCATAATGCGTTTGGCTTCTTCTGGTCCCAATGCTTTGGTAAGCAAATCTCGTGCGTAATCCAAACCGCCCGTGTTGATATATTGATTTGATTGAAAAATCGCGTAAAATTCCTCAATCACTGCACCGCCTATGGCTTTGTCTGTGCCTTTTAACTGCATAATCTGGCGCGAAATTTCTGTAATGCCATCAATATCAAGATTTTTGAAAATCTCGCTAGTGAGCTCCTCACCTACTTGGATAAGCAAAATGGCGATTTTCTCACTCATAGATAATTCATCATATTGCGCTCTTTGTCGTTGGTTTAGTGCCATTTTGTCTCCTTATAAGATTTTGTGTTGGATTTTATATCGCTTATTTTTGGCTTATTTTGGCAAATGCTAGAAAATCTAAAAAATCTATGTTTTATTTGGATTTTACTTTTCTTTTAGAAATTGCCAAAATCTAACTTGTCCGCTCTGTGGGCGTGCCTATCTCATCGTGGATAAGTTTTTGGAAAAGAGAGGCGACTTCTTCTGGTTTTTCTTGGATAAGGGCGCGGATTTTCTCTAGCAATACTTCGTATTTGACTTCATCTTCGCTAAACCCTGCGCCACTAAGCCCAAGCTGGTCTTCTATGCGCTTTTTCATATCGCCAAAGCGCGAGGTCAGCTCATCATCATCGTCATCGACTTCAAATAGCGACTCGACTTTGTCTTCCTCTGCGTCTTGCATTTCAAGCATTCTCTCTGCAAATGGTGCAATGACTTTTTTGTAGAATATAAACACAATCACAGCGATTATGACATATTTTAGCAATGGAATGTATTGCGCGATGAGTGCGGTGGCTTTTTCTACAAAAGTTTGAGGTGGTTTTAGCCTATCGTTTTTAGAAAAATCCCAATCCGAAACCGTTACAGAATCTCCCCTATTTGAATTATAGCCGATAGCATCTTGGACTTGTTTTTCTAGCTTTGCTATGCGCTCTGGCGTGAAGGGGACATATTCTAGCACTTCATCGCCATTTTCATTTGTGGTTAGTCTTTGTTCGCCATTGACTAGCACGGACGCTGTCATACGGATAGGCTCGCCGGGCGAAAATTTTGTCTTTATTGTTTCATTGCCTATTTCGTTATTTACAATCGTTTCGCTCTCATCTTCTTTGGTAAGCCCATTTTCATTATCCAAATCCTGCACAGGTCCTATGTTTGACTCTACGCCGGGGATTCCGCCTATGCGTTTTTCGCCCGGTCCTACTTTGTGTTTTTCATAGTCTCTTTGTGCGCGTGGAAGCACTTGTGCGGGGTCAAAAGTCTGCTTTACGGATTCTCTTTGGCTAAAATCATACTGCAAATGCACGATAGCCACTACCTTGCTAGCCCCACCTGCAAGGGGGCTTAGTAGTTTTACAATATCATCTGCTTTTTTTTGCTCCTCTTTATGCACGAACGCATATTGTTGTTTTAGCACTTCATTTAGCCCTAGTAGCTCATTATCCTCGCCTAAGGGCATACCATTGCTATCGACAATTTTGACATTTTCAGGCGTTAGCTTAGGGATAGCCGCAGAGACTAGGTTTTTTATCCCTGTGATTTGAAATGAAGATAATTGCGCCCCGGGCTTTATTTGCACCATTACCGCAGCGGTAGGTGGCACAGAAGTAGAGACAAAAAGACTCTCTTTTGGATTTGCGATTTGCACACTTGCTTTAAAAATCGGCTCTAATGCCTCAATCGTGCGCGTTAGCTCGCCCTCTGTGGCGCGCAAAAACTTCACTTGCTGGGTAAAATCTGTCGCAGCAATGTCGTTTGTATCAAAGACTTCAAACCCTACTTTTGAGGTTTTTGGGATACCGCGTGCGGCTAGCTCGATACGCTCCTCCGCTACGCGCTCTGCTGGGATTTCAATGACATCATTTCTAGGGATTTTATAAGGGATTTGTTTTTCTTTTAGGTATTCTAAAATCAGCGCATTATCCGCAGAATCTAGCTTGTCAAAAAGCACTCCATATTCGCTTTGGGGTTTTTTGCCCGAAAAAACCACCAAAAATACAAAAAATGCTATCAAAATCACAGCAGTAGCAGCAATAACAACGCGTTGTTTTTTATTGAGCTTGCTATAAAGTTTGTGCATACTCTCTAAAAATGCTTTTGCTTCCACTTGACTTCCTTTTGTTTGTTTTGTTTGTTTTGTTTGTTTTGTTGGTCGTTATTTTAGGCTTGTAGTGCTAGATTTTGTGATAATGCTTTATCTAGGCATTCTAGCACGCGTGTGTTTTGAGAATCTAGCCCGATAGTGATTCTGCACGCATTCATTTTGTAGCTTGCTAGATTGCGGATAATTATCCCTTGAGACAAAAGCCAATCACATATTTTGCTAGAATCTAGATTATCCCCCAAAATAAGCGTGATGAAATTGGTAAAAGATGGGATAAAATCTATGCCCTTAGATTTTGCAAAATCCTCATATCGCTGCATTTGGATAAAATTTTGCCTAACACTCTCTTGCATAAAATCATCATCTTTTAGTGCTTCGCTAGCAGCCACAAGGCTAAGGGTGGTGATATTAAACGGCGGGCGAACTTTGTGTAAAATCGAAATTAGATTTTGATTTGCTATGCCATAGCCTATGCGCATACCGCCTAGCCCATAAGCCTTAGAAAAAGTGCCTAGATAAATGGCGTTTGAAAATCGCTCCACAATCTCTAGCGGGGAAATCTCTTTTGCTTTATCTTTGTAGCGTGCAAATTCTTGATATGCCCCATCGATTAGCACCAAACTTTGAGGGGATTTTTTTGCCACAATGTCTAAAAACTCATACACTTCTTTTGCGTCCAAACATTCGCCCAAAGGATTATTTGGCACGCAAAGAAAAATAATCTCTGGTTTAGATTCTAGCATTTGGGTAAATTGGGCTAGATTGTGCGTATCGCTACTTGTGCGAAGTATCCTAAATCCCGCGATTTTAGAGTATATCTCATACATCGCAAAGGTAATGCCAGCCATAAGGACGGCAGGTTTTTGGGTTGAGCTATTTTGCGGATTTGTCGCATTTTGCGTGTTTGTTTGTGGATTTTTTTGCAGATTATTTTTCAAATTTTCTTGTAAATTTTCTCGCAAATTCTCTTGCAGATTCTCTTTTAAATTCTCTTGTGGATTGCTGCTTAGATTTTCTTTTGCCCTCACGCACATTTCTACGACTTGGTCGCTACCTGAGCCTATGATTAGATTTTCTACGCCTATGGCAAATCTTTTTGCTAAACCCTCTTTAAGTGCTAGCATAGAATCATCGGGGTAAAGATTGGCATTATGCGCGTTTGATTTGATTGCTTCGACTACTTTTGGCGAGGCGCGAAATGGATTTTCATTGCTCGCTAGTTTGATAATATTATCTTGCTTTAGCCCAAATTTTCGCACGACTTCTTCTATGGGTTTGCCCGCTTGATAAGTGGCGATATGTTCTAGCTCTTTGTTAAAGCGCATTTTATGCCCTATATTTTAGATTTTGTTATTTGCATTTAAAAGAGATAAACGATTTAAACTCGACATTTTTGCTACTTTGCAAAGGCAGGGCAAAATCTGCTATGCTAGATTCTTTTAGAAAATCCGCATTTGCTTTATTTATCCCGCTTGCCCCCATATTTTTTAGCATCGCGCTATGATGCCCTTGCAAAGCAAGATTTTGCCTATACGCATCATCAAAAAATTCCACTCGCGCTATTTCACATTTCACGCCAAACCCACCCTCTATCGCGCTTTGCTGTTTTTTGATTTCTTTGGATAGCTCGGCATACACTTCTTTGCTTGCATTAGATAACTGCTCTTGCGTGATAAGAGGCTCTATGCCGTAGTTTGCAAGCCTTAGGACGCCACTTTTTAGTGCTAGATAATCAATGTCTTTTAGCATTGCTTGATAGCTCGCAAACTCATCTTTGTTAAATTTGCATTCGATTACGCCACCTATAAAGGCATTTAGGTTGTTTGCAATGCTAAAATCGATTGCATTATTTTCATCAGTTTTTTCACTTTTTGCGTCTTTTTCATTTTTGTTGCTATTTTTTTGCAAATCAAAATCCCCACCTTGACATTTTTGCTCCCTCCTAGCTCGCTCTATCGCGGAAGCTAGGGTATTTTTGATAAGCTGTATTTCTTGTGAGTTTGGATTTTGTGAAATGCTTTTAAACCCAAAAGCACCTACATAGAGTTCAACGGGAAGTTGTTTTTGTGAAGTAAGAGTTTGAGAGAAGTGAGATTTTTCTTTGTTGCCAAGAAAGCTGTCTTTTTGCTCGCTTAGTCGCATAAAAAACGCTCCACCGACAAAAAGCCCGACTGCCAAAAACCCAACGATAAAATATTTTATAGAGCCCATATAAAATCCTTTGTGCTAAATCTTTACTTAACGCAAAACTAAGAAAATAGGGCAATTATAGCACAAAGAAATAAAAACATTTGCAAAATCTATATTTTGTGCTAAATTTATAAAAAATTTGCCGATTAGTGCCAATTCTGGCATTTGTCGATTATTTTTTCATATTTTCACAACTTTACAACGCCTGCTAATTTTAAAGATAATTTTAAAAACCTCGTAACGATTGCGTGCGCTCGTTGCATTCGCAAGAAAAAGTTTTTCACATTGCAAAACTTTACTTTAAGTATTTTGCTTTAGATTGGTTTATATATTTTTCCAATTCAGATTCCTTTCTATTTAGATAGTTTTCCAACTCTTTCAAATGAGATTCCCGCTATTTCAAATTATCCTCGAATTTTTTCAAATTATCCCACCTTTTTAAATTAGATTCTTTAGTTTCTAAGGAAATCGAAATATAATCAAATGATTTTCTCCTTAAATCATAGTATTTTTCAATCATTGCTCCTCCTTTAAACCTTAACGAAAACATTTTACCAATTAACAATTCTCTTGTTTCTTCATCATAATCATCTTTATCTAACGACGCGTCTAACTTTTTTTCTAACACTTCTAATAACCTTAGATTTAACGCATCCTTTTTATCTAACGCATCTAACTTTTTTTCTAACGCATCGGATTTATTATTTAACGCGTTTTGTTTATTATTTATTTCATCGTTATAAGCATTTACACTAAGCACACATAATGCCACTAACACCGCTTGTAACAATCTTTTTAATCCTGCAATTTCTTGCATTTACAATCCTTTATAAGTGAAATAAAATGGGGATTATATCTTATTTTTCCTGTTCTCTCTGCTTTTTAGTTTTTTTGAATCATTTAGCTTAAAAAACTCACAAAAACCCCACTAAATCCATATTTCAAATTCAACTTAGGGCTAAATGTGGCTAAATGCGGTTAGGTTGCAAGGATAAAATGGTGGCAAATGCGCTTTCAATGATTTTAACTTTTTTGGCGTAAAATCCATCAAAAAAAAACGCATAAAAAGGCTAGATTTTATTTTAGATTTTAGATTAGATTTAAGGTTAGATTTTAGGGATTCCGCTTTGAGAGCTGCCGCTAAAATCTAGTAGCTTTTTATACAGCACCACCCCAGCACGACTAAAGGCTTTTGACTTGCTTGCTTGAGTCTCGCTAAAGCTAGCCTCCCACAGCACATTATCAGCGCAGTCTTTTACTACCGCTTTGACTTCCACACTCACGCTTTTTTGCGCATTTGTGGTGCTTGCCTCGATATATAGCGTATGTATGTTTGGCTCATTTACTATGCGAGCAAATTTTGCCACTTCGCCCAAAAATACGGATTTATCGTTTTTGTCGCCCACATTATCGCCCTCAAATCGTATTTCTACTTTTAGTTTTGGTTTTGGTAGATTTGCCTTTTCTAGCTCCTCAAACTTCTCAAAATCAGCCCCCACAAACCCCAAAGCACGCAAAATCGCGCTAGATTCTCTCGCGTTTTTTAGCTCTTTTTGAAGCAGGGCAAAATCTTTTAGGCTTAGGCTAGAGCAAGATTTTGGGAGGGATTCTAATCGCTCGATTCCTTGCTCTAGCTTAGATTTTATCGGCATTGCTATGTCTTTTTTTGCGATAGCCACCTCGACATAATACACGCCTTTTGAGTGAGATTTTTGCGTGATTTTTAGATTTTGCAAATCCAGCATAGCACTGCTAAGCGAAATATTTTGCTCCAAATTAGAATCAAACCTATCATTTTGCGCGCTATTTGTGATATTTGTGCGGGATTTGACTTGTGTTTGCACGCTTTGTGCTAAGTCATTTGCCGCCTCCATTTTTGCTTTTGCTAGGCTATCGCCACTACCTAGCCCATATAGCGTATCGCTCGCACTTTTGGGCGTCAAAAACCATTTGGGAGGATTTGCCTCCACCACTCCGCCATCTAGCAGTAGCAACGCCCCAAACACGATACAAAGCCACATTTTTTTTAGCCCGCGTGCTTGTTTGATATTTTTTATCATCGCTTGGGTTTTTTCTTTTTTTGCCTCTTTTTTTGTGAGATTTTGGGCTAGATTTTGTTTGTCTTGCTTTGTTTGCAAATGTTCGATTTTTTGCATATTCTCCCTTTTTGTTTGCCTTTGTGTAGCTGATTTTGTAGCATTTTGTAAATGCCAAAATACTAATTTGAATGTTGATTTGGGCTAGATTTTGCACACATTCTAAGAAAACGCATTCTACACTATTTTTGCAAAATCTTAAGCAATTTTTTATAAACTTTGAAACTACTATGTTTATGAGATTTATAAAAACAGCACAAAATCTATCGAGTTTTTATCACAAATACCCTAAAAATCTATCAGGCTTTTTTAGTCATTAAACACCCTCAAAATCTTAAATAACACAACCACAGCGTAAAAACATTTATACCACACGAGCTTTTTAGTCAAAGCGTAATTTAATCCCGAGAGATAGAATGTTTTTAATCCTATCTTTTTTATTTTTTGCTTCTAAAAAATGAAACTTTAATGAGCCAAAACATTTAAGAACAAAAATTTAAATGCTTTGACTGCGATTATGCTATTTGAAACCTCCATATTAAAGTTTCTTCTACTATTAAAACTTTGAGTATTAAAACTTTGGGTTTTTGCTTCTAAAGACTTATTTGTTTGACAAAATCTTATTTGTAGCAAATCTTGCCGTCATTGTGAGAATTTGTATTGCCGTCATTGCGAGCGTTGCAGGACAACGCGCGACAATCCACACTCCCATCGTCATTGCCAAGATTCTAGCCTTTTGTGAAAAAGGCTAGAATCTTGGCAATCCACAAAAGAATTTTGTCATACTTAAGCGAAGCGAAGTATCTCAAAAAAAACTATAGATTGCCACGCAAAATCTAGCGATTTTTTAAAGAAACTGCGCTTTGTTGCGCGGATAGCTCGAATAATACACAATAATATTTCGCGCATTTTTAAGCAAATCCTCGCGCGATTTATGCAAATCTTGCGAACCGCCAAAAGCGACATTTATCATAAATCCACACGACATAGCCAAAAATACGCGCCGATTTATGCGCGAATCTTTTATGTGTTTCATCTATAAATCCTTTTAAAATCTATTTTGCGGGTTTGTTTATGCCAAAGCTCTCTTTTATGCCAAAATTTGGCTCTACACACAGGCGAATCACCAAATGCGCTATGGATTTTCGCGAAATATACGCGCTTGGATTTTTGAAAACTTCGCCCTTGCGCGTTAGCTCATAGTCAATCTCATCGGCGTTTGAAAACCACTGCGGACGGATTATCGTGTAATCAAGTCCGCTAGATTCGATAAGCCTTATAGGTTCGGCGTGGCGGGAGCGGTGCGAGACATTTTCGCTATCATACACGCCATAGCTTCCTATCCAAATAAGCCTTTTTAGCCCCGTTTCTTTCATTGCTGTTATAATCGTCTGCGCCATTTGTTTAATGTCGCTCCCTGCTAGATTTGCATACACGACATTGACATTTTTCATCGCATTTTTTAGCGCGTCAATGTCAAGCGCATCGCCTTCAATTAGCGTGATTTTGCTTGGATTTGCCTTTGCAATGCTTGATAAACGCCCCGAATCACGCAAAAATAATTTTAGATTCGCATTTGTGCCAACCAAAAATCCCTGCGTAGCGACTTTTGCCACGCTACCATTTGCGCCGATGATAAGAATCTGTGCTTTTGATTCGCGCCCTTTTATGTCGATAAAATCGCTCTTTTGCCACGAAACCGCACACGCACAATTTAATAAACAAGCAAAGACACTAAAAAGTGCTGTTAAAATTTTTTTCATTCTACCCCCTTTGGTTTTTTGTGATTTTCTAGTTGTTTTATGATTCGCGCGGGATTGCCCCCTACGATGACATTTGGCGGGACATTTTTAGTTACTACTGCGCCTGCTGCGATTATGGAGTTATCCCCTATGCTTACGCCCGGACAGATAGTCGCGCCTATGCCTATCCACACGCGTTTGCCGATTTTGACAGGTTTGCAAAATGTGGTAGCGCGGTTATGCGGGTCAAAATCGTGGTTTATCGTTACGATATTTACCTTTGGCGCGATAAATGTCGCTTCGCCCACTTCAATCCCGCCCCTATCCATAAAAGTGCAACAAGTGTTGATAAACACGCCCTTTTCTAAGGCAATATTACGCCCAAAATCCGTGTAAAATGGTGGCATTATCCACACACTATAATCAAGCGTGTAGCCAAAAAGTTCGCTTAAAATCGCCCGTGTTTCCTCGCGGGAGCGGTAGCCTGAATTTAGGTGCGCTACGATTTTTTGGGCATTAGTAATCGCCTTAAACATTTCCTCCCAGCCATTACTTTGATAGTTTATCCCATCGCCTCTCAAATCCCGCGCAAAAATTTCGTGCGTGAAGTCCACACGCTCTAAATCTAGCAATTCCTTAAAATTCGCCATAAGATTTTGCATTTTTGCTCCCTATTTTGCCCTCTCAAATGTAATCACAAAGCTCTCTTTTTGTGCTTTGATTTTTTCCAAAATTTGCAAATCCACGCTCCCAAAGTGCACAAGTCCGCTATGAAATGGTTGCTTTTCATAGAAAATCCCCAAATTCCCCCACGGGCTAAAATAAAACAAATCCCCCACTTGCGGATTGTAGCCATTTAGTCCGCTTGTGTTGAGCCCTCTTGGCAGTTTGGGCGAGATTTTTTCTTTGCCATCGTAGTCGCGAAATTCTAGACTCAAAGGCAAAAGCGCGTAAAAATCGCGCGTAGCGGGATTATCCTCTAGCTTTACTTTTGATGTTACTATGCCACTTTGTAGTTGCAATTTGAGCTCTATTATCATTTTGCTATCCTTATGCTTAGATTCCGCGCTCAAAGGCATCGCGACAAACACAATAAACGCCAAAAATCTAGCAATTTTTATGAGAAATTTTTGCATACTTGTTCCTTTTGCTAGATTTTACACGATTCCCGCGTTTGTTAGCCATTTGCGGATAGTGGATTTGTTTGCCCCGAAGTTAAATTTCGCTCCATCTAGGACTTTGGCATTTGGCACGAGCCTTTGCATATCGCGCGGGGCAGAGCCTAGCTCACTCCCACCGCTCGTGCAAAATGGCAATATAATCTTGCCACCAAAATCGCTTGATTCTAAAAAGCTAAACACCACAGGCGGCGCGCTATACCACCAAATAGGAAATCCTATGATGACAACTTCAAAGCGCGCTATGTCGATATTACCCGCAAGGGGCGGGCGTGAGCTTTTGTCCTTGCACTCAATCGTGCTTCTACTTTGCTCATTTGTCCAATCCAAATCCGCGCTTGTGTAAGGCGTTGCAGGCGTGATTTCATAAATTTCACAAGATTGTGCGCCCTGCATTTCCCCCGCTACTTTTGTGATTGTCTGTGCGACTTCTTTGGTAATCCCACTCGCACTAAAATATGCCACCAAAATATTCATCATTACTCCTTTAAATTTTAAAATTTAAACGCGCTTTGCTCCATTATATTTGCGTGTAGATAAGCCCAAAAGCGCGTGAAACTAGAATGCAACTACGCTAGATTTGCGCACGGATTTTGTATGCGGATTTTGTCAAACCCTACTTCGCTTTTTTTAGCGCGGATTTGTATTCCTCATCGCTTAGCTTTTCTAGCCACACGACATTTTGCCCATTTCTCACACCTGTAAGGGCGATATGTGCGACATTTTGCTTGTCAGTCGCGCCGTGCCAATGCTTCACATCTGGCGGACAAATGATTGTATCTCCTTTGCGTGCGATTCGCACTTCGCCATTTTCGCTACCTGTGATGATTTCGCCATCTGTTACGATTAGCGTTTGTCCCGCAGGGTGTGTGTGCCACGCGCTCCGCGCCCCTTTGCTAAACTCCACCAATCCCCCGCCAAACGCCCGATAAGGCGCGTCATTAAAAAGTTTGGTAACTTTGACTTTGCCACTAAAAATCGTATCATTGCCTTCAAATCCGCCCAAACTCCCCGCTTTGATTAACTCTTGCTCGCTTGCATTTACCATACTCAAACCTCCCAAAATCACGCATAGCGCGATAGATTTTGCTTTCATTTTTTCTCCTTTCAAATTAAAAACCAAAATTATGCAACTTTTATCAAACAAAATCCCTATCGCGTAAAGTTCTCCCCTGCTGTGCGCTCGTTAAACCACTTGATTCGTGCGGGGTCTTGATGGTCTAGCAAGGGTTTGCCTGTCTCTAATTTGGCGATTTTTGCCATATCTGTGCTTGTTAGCTCAAAGTCAAAAATAGCTAGATTCTCTCGCATTCTCGTGGGCTTGATAGTCTTTGCAACGCTAATAATGCCTCGCTGATAAATCCAGCGCAAAATCACCTGCGCCACGCTCTTTTTATGCGCTTTGGCGATTGTGCTTAAAACTTTGTCATTCAAAATATTGTCTTGTGCCTGTTTTAGCGGACTAAACGCCTCCATTTGAATGCCTAATTCTTTTAGATTTTGCAACGCCTTTTGGTTTTGAAAATGCGGATGGCACTCGATTTGATTGAGCGCGGGTTTGATTTCGTTGTTTTGCACGAAGTCCATAATCCGTGCGGGATTAAAGTTGCTAACGCCAATGGCGCGGACAGCTTTGTCCTTATAAAGCGCACTCATCGCCCGCCACGCGCCATAAGTGTCATTTACGGGCTGGTGGATTAGGTATAAATCTGCGTAGTCGATTTTGAGCTTTTTTAGGCTCTCAAAGTAGGCTTTTCCTGCCAACTTTTCGTTCGCATAAGGGCGAAAAAGTTTGCAAGTGATAAATAATTCATCGCGTTTTACCCCTGTGGCTTTGAATGCGTAGCCTATGGCTTCCTCGTTTGCGTAGCTTTGCGCGGTGTCAAATAATCGATAACCCGCTTCTAGCGCGTCCTCTACGGCTTTTTGCGTGGCTTTGGTATCGCCAAGTTTAAGTGTGCCAAATCCCACTGCTGGCATTACAACGCCGTTATTTAGCGTGAATGTGGGGATTTTGCTTGAATCTTTGGTGAGATTCGCGCTTGAATCTGTGCTATTTTTAAGATTCACGCTCTTTGAATCCGCACTCTTTGCCAAAAGAGTTGAGCTACCAAATGTCGCTAATGCGCCCAAAGCTACGCTCATTTTCGCGCTATTTTTGATAAATTCGCGCCTTTGCAAATCGCCTGTAAATGCTAGTTTTTTCATTGTTGTCTCCTTTGCTACAAATCCCTATTTTGCTTTATAATTTGCTAAAAAGCTCACCATTTGCGGGTCTCTGTGGTCGATAAATTGTGTCTTGCCCGTGTCTAATTTGGCGATTTTTGCCTTGTCTTCGGCAGTGAGTTTGAAATCAAACACAGCGAAATTCTCCCGCATTCGCTCGATTTTCGTAGTTTTGGGAATCACCACGACATTACGCTCAATTAGCCAGCGCAAAATCACTTGCGCGGGGGTTTTGCCATATTTTTCCCCGATACTTTTTAGCACTTTGTTGCTAAACATTCCGCCTTTGCCCTCCGCAAAACTTGCCCAGCTCTGCACCGCCACGCCTAAATCATTGTTGATTTTTTGCTCGTTCTCTTTTTGAAAAAGCGGGTGCATTTCGATTTGATTGAGAGCGGGTTTTATGTCGTTAAATGTGCAAAAATCCGTGATTTTATCCGCATAAAAATTGCTCACGCCAATAGCGCGGATTTTGCCCTCTTTGTGTAGCTTACTCATCGCACGCCACGCGCCGTAAGTATCGTTAAATGGCTGATGGATAATGTATAAATCAACATAATCCACGCCCAACTTCTTGCAACTTGCCTCAAACGCCTTAAATGCGTCCTTTTCGTTTGTGTGGCTAATCCATAGCTTTGTTTCGATAAAGAGTTCCTCCCGCTTTGTCCCGCCATTTAGCGCGGTTTTTATCGCCGCGCCTATGCCCTCTTCGTTTGCATAAGCCTGTGCGGTATCAATTAGCCGATAACCCACGCTTAGCGCGTCTTCTACGCATCGTTGCACCTCATTGTTTGGGATTTGATAAGTCCCATAGCCCAAAATTGGCATTTTCACGCCGTTATGTAGTGTAATCGTTTGCATATTTGCTCCTTTTTGATTTGCTTTGTTTTGGTTTGTCGCACTTTGATTTGAATGCGCCATTAGTGGCGCAACGCCTGAAGTCATAGCCATACTTGCTAGGGCGATTTTGCCCGAAGTTTTGAGAAACGCTCGCCGTTTAGACTCGCTTGTGTTTTGCATACTCGCTCCTTTAAATGTATTTACAATCTAGATTCTAGATTTATCGCAATTATAAACCCTGATAGCAACTCTAAGTCAAGAGGAAAATCACAAATTTTTCAAAGATTTTGCAAAAAATACAAAAAAATCGCATAGCTAGATTTTACCCCTTTGGTATCGCATTTAGTGCGTTTAGCGCGCGCGGATAGCCGATATAGGGGATAAGCGCGGTAATGGTAGCAATGAGTTTAGCCCTGTCATTGCCCATATTGAGATTGCCTTGAGCGTGTGCTTTGACTTGTGCGTCTGCCCCGCCGATACTTGAGACAAAGACAAATGTCAAAAGCTCGCGGAATCTCAAATCAAGCCCGCCTCGCGTATAAAAATCCCCAAAACAATGCCCGCTTAAAAATGTGCGGATATGTTTTTCATCATTTGGTGCGCTTGCATTGCCTTTATCGATTGCCTCCCCAAAGATTGTTCTTTGCACTTCTAGCCCTTTTTCTACACGATTTTCTCGCGTGGTGGTGGCTCTAGATTCTAGAGGCATTGGGATTTTGCGCGCTTTAAAGACCTCATTTGTAGTGATGATAAAATCTAGCCCCTTACCCATTCCAATGTATGGCGTAGCTTGATAGCAGATTTCTTTGATTGCCACAGGGCTTACGCCCGCATTTAGACTAGCATTAAGCATATTTTTATACTCGCTCACTCCTTGTGTGGCGATAAGCGCACCAAGCGTTAGCATAAGTCGCTCTTTTTCCTCTAAGTTCGCAAAAGATAGCACTTCATCAAAGGCAAAATTTGCGTATCTTTCTAAAAATTCTGCGTCATTTTGTGCTAGCTCACTCGCGCTAAAATCCTTGCCAAAATATCGCTCTAAGTTTGATTTCGCTGTGTTTGTGAGGTTCATATTTGCTCCTTTTGTGTTTGTTTTGGCGCACGCACTTAAGCCTATCGCGCTAAATATACCTAATGTATTTAGCGCACTAAGCGCGATTACTGCCTTGCTAGATTGTGTGATAAAATTACGGCGATTTTTCATTGTGCTTCCTTACTTGACTAGATTTTTTAACGACTCTTTTGCTTGTTCCTCTGTATTTGCGCCCACGATTTCGTGTGGGATATATGCTTCCTCTAAATACGCGATTTCTTTATCACTTAGTTTCACGCTCATCGCACGCAGTGCTTCATCGATATATTTGGTTTTGTTTGCGCCGATTATAGGCGAACCAGCACCTTTTGCCAAAAGCCACGCTAATGAAATTTGACTCATCGCCACGCCTTTTTTCTTTGCAAGTTCATTTACGCGCTCTACGATGACTTTGTCTTGTGATTCTGTTTTATCATACTTGCCCATTGCGACTTTGTCGGTTTTGCTTCGCGCGGTGTTAGTTTTCCACTCTGCTCGTGCCAAACGCCCAGAAGCAAGTGGCGAATAAGGCATAAGCGTAACGCCCTGCTGCTTGCAAATGGGGATTAGCTCTCTCTCGTCCTCTCGGTAGAGCAAATTATAGTGATTTTGCATAATGCTAAATGGCGTTAAGTTGTTGTCTTTGGCGATTTGTTGCATATTTGCAAACTGATAGCCAAACATAGCACTAGCACCTAACGCACGGACTTTCCCTGCTTTGACTATATCGTGGAGTGCTTGCATAGTCTCAGCAATTGGCGTTGTGTAGTCAAATCGATGAATAATATAAATATCCAAATAATCCGTCCCAAGTCGCTTCAAAGTGCCATCAATCTCGCGCAAAATCGCCTTGCGCGATAAAATCCCCTCGTTAAAATACACCTTTGATGAAATGACGACATTTTCGCGCTTTGCGTGCTTTTTTAACGCTTTGCCTAAATATTCCTCGCTTGTCCCAGCGGAGTAGATATTTGCTGTATCAAAGAAATTTATGCCCTTATCTAGCGCGTGTTTGATGATAGATTCGCTTTGTGCTTCATCAAGCGTCCAATCGTGCAAAGTCCCAGCCTTGCCAAAGCTCATCGCCCCTATGCAGATTTGGCTAATCTCAATGTCCGTGTTGCCGACTTTGATAAAATTCACGCCATTTGCCTTGCGCGTGATTGTGGGTGTAGAATATGTTTTGCTCATCGTTGCTCCTTTTTGATTTGGATTTGCTTTGTTTTGGTTTATCGCACTTTGATTTGAATGCGCCATTAGTGGCGCAACGCCTGAAGTCATAGCCATACTTGCTAGGGCGATTTTGCCCGAAGTTTTGAGAAACGCTCGCCGTTTAGACTCGCTTGTGTTTTGCATACTTATTCCTTTAAATTTTAAAATTTAAACGCCTATCGCACGAAATCTGTCGCGCTCAAACTTCGCATATCAATGACGAAGCGAAAATTTGCCTCACCTTTTGCGACTTTTTTGTAGGCGTTATCTAGCTCACTGATAGGGATTAGCTCAATTTGCGGGTAGATATTATTTTTCACGCTAAAATCTAGCATTTCTTGCGTCTCTTTTATGCCACCGATAAGCGAGCTATAAATCTTACGCCTAAACTGCCAAATCATCGCATTTGCGTCCAAATGCGGATTATCTTTTGACGATGGTAAGCCCACGATTGCCATTTCGCCATACATTTTTAGCATTTTTTGATAGGCGTTTATGTCGTAGTGATAAGGGATAGTTGAGATGATGAAGTCAAATTCATTTGCGATTTGGCTAAATTCTTTGCTTTTGACATTGATAAATCGCTTCGCGCCTAGTTTTAGCACGGAATCCGTCTTATCTACTATGTCAAACCCCGTAACTTCCGCGCCCAAAGCCACCATATATTTCACCGCCAAATGCCCTAGTCCGCCAACCCCTGCAACGGCGACTTTTTGCCCTTTTTTTACCTTGCTAAACATTATAGGCGAATAAGTCGTAATCCCCGCGCAAAGCAGGGGCGCGACTTTTTCAATCTGTGCGGATTTTGGCACTTTTATGGCAAATTTTTCGCTTACTACATAGTTGTTTGAGTAGCCACCATAGGTGTTTTCACCGCCGTGAAAGACATCTTTGCTATTGTAAGTAAAGACGGTTTTAGCATTGGTGCAAAACTGCTCTTCGCTACGCTTGCACGCTTCGCACTCGCCACAGCTATTTACCATACAGCCAATTCCTGCGTAATCACCGATTTTAAACTTGCTAACTTTGCTCCCCACTGCGACTACGCGCCCTGCGATTTCGTGCCCGGGGACTATGGGATAGATAGTCGCGTGGTGGTCTCCAGCGACTGAATGCAAGTCGCTATGGCAAATCCCCGCGTATAAAATCTCTATCAAAATGTCGCGCTCACCTAGCGGGTGGCGCGTGAAAGCGTATGGCTTAAATGCAAAATCCTTGCTAAAAGCTGCGTAGCCTTTGCTTTGGATTCTCTGTCCGCTTTTTGCCTGTGCTATCGCCTCATCTATGCCAAATAGTTTTTGCGCTTTTTTTGCGTGATTTTGCTCGCTTGTTTGGGCGGTATTTGCATCGCTTGCAAAGATTGCAGAGCCTCCCAAAATCGCACTTACGCCAAGCGCACCCATTTTTGCAGAATCTGCGATAAACTCTCGCCTTTGCTTATTTTTAATCGTTTGCATATTTGCTCCTTTAAATGTATTTGCAATCTAGATTCTAGATTTATCGCAATTATAAAACCTGATAGCAACTCTAAGTCAAGAGGAAAATCACAAATTTTTCAAAGATTTTGCAAAAAGTCTAAAAAAGTGCAAGAAAGCGCGAAAAAATCTACAACATTTCTATGCTACAATCACGGCATAAAAACCAACGCAAAAACACAAAATAAGCAATACCAAAAGGCACACAATGAATCTCTACATTCTCACAGAGGAGCGACCAAAAGTTAGCACTTTGCGCTTTATCATCACGCGATTTTTGCGCGATAAAAAGTTTGTCGCTTTTGTGGATAATCTTAGAATCTTGCCTATCATAGAAAATGAGCGGTTTTTGTTTAGCTATGAAATCATAGGTGTGCGGTGTAATAAAATCGCTAAAATCTACCTAAAAATCATTAGTGGTGGCAGTAGCTTTGTGGATTATCTCGTGTTTTTTCAAGCCACAGAGCCAAAGCCAAAAGATACGCCACTTTATGCCATAGAGGAAACAAAAACTGATGATAAAGAATCACGCAATACAGGAGCTTTGCAACGCATTACAAAATTTGTGTATGTGGATTATTTTTATCCAAATGCCACAAAGATTATGTTTTATAATTTAGCCATAAGCCAAAAGCAAAAGCCCACCGATACAAATATCTTTGGAATGCGGATTTTACGCACACTTGGCGTTGAGATTGAGGGCAAAACGCTATCAGGCGAAATCTTAAAACCATTTGAAACCATAAATGAACTTATAGATTTTAAAAATGCGATGCGAAAGCCACCAAAAGGCAATGTGGCTATAAATATCTTTAAAAAACCAAATGCGTTGCAAATTTCAGGGAGATTAGCCAAAAGTGGCTCACTCTCACACGACCCAAATATCGGTGCGATAAGTGGTATAGCCAAAGCATTGCGCATTTTAAAATTTGATGGCAAAATCGAAGTGATTTTACACGGGCTAACTTCGCAAAATCAAGTCGGCAAGGACAACAAATTTATCCAAATCGCAAATATGCTAGGCATTTCTTTGCAGGGTTTAGCCCTGCCAAAAGCTCTACCACAAAAAGAATATTGGCATTATGAGACAAAGGGCGAAAAACTTGCCACGATTTTTATTCATTTGGTTGTTACGCATTTTACAAGTGCGGAGTCTATTTTTGAAAATCACGCAGGGTGCGAAAAAGGCTACTTTTTTGATAGCGATGGCAACGCAATCGCGCTAGAAAAATACGAGGACAAAGAGGCGTATAAGAGTGGCGATAAAAACAAGCGATTATTTATACCTGATTTGATTTTGCTTGATAGTGAGCGATTAGAAATCACAAACATAGAGGGAAAAAAGTATGAGAATAAGCACAAAGGCATTGAGGAGCTAAAAAACTATGATTTTATAGAATCTGCGTATATTAAGCGATGTTATCCGCGCTATAAAATCATTCGCACACTTGTTTTGTTTGGTAGCGATAATGAAAAAATCATCGAAGTAGAAATAGGCTTTTTACTCAACAATAAGGGCAAAATGATTTTAGGCATAAAAGCCCCGCAAATTTTTATCATTGCGTTAAAAAATTTGCTTGATTTTTGGGGTGGCAAATGACTTGGAATCTAGCACATAAAGCACAAAATCAACGATTTATCAAATCCCCGCTAAATTATATCGGTGGAAAATATCGCCTTTTGCCACAGATTTTGCCATTGTTTCCAAAGCAAGTGGATAGCTTTGTGGATTTGTTTTGTGGTGGGCTAAATGTGGCAATCAATGTGGAATCTAGCCAAAATTCGCCACTTTGGCATAAAAATCAAATCTATGCAAGGCAAATTATTTGCAATGACAATCTCGTGTATCTAATTGAGCTGTATGAATTTTTGCGCTCTTATAATGTAGATTTTAGCTTGCAAAATTTAGAGCAAATCATTGCCACATATCATTTAAATTCTATAAACACGCAAGGCTACAACGCCCTGCGTGATGATTATAATAAAAATAAGACACCGCTTAAACTCTTAGCCCTTATCGCACACGCTTTTAACCACCAAATCCGCTTTAATAACGCCCATAAATTTAACACCCCTTTTGGCAAAAATCGCTCCACCTTTAATGCGACAATGAGGCAAAATCTCATTTGTTTTATCCACGCATTGCAGAGCAAAAACTTTGCATTTTACGCGCTAGATTTTAGAGAATTTTTATCCCAAATCCACCTCACAAAAAAGAGTTTTCTCTATGCTGACCCGCCCTATCTTATCACGCAAGGCACTTATAATGACGGCAAAAGAGGCTTTAGCGGATGGAGTGAGAATCTAGAAATCGCCCTGCTAGAATCTTTAGCTAATCTGCATAAAAAGGGCATTAGATTTGCACTCTCAAATGTGCTTAGCCACAAAGGAAATCAAAACAAGATTTTGCAAGATTGGGTGAGCAAAAATAACTTTTTTACTACGCATTTAGAGGCACACTACACAAATGCAAACTACCAAACAAAGCACAAAGATAAAAGCAAAACCAAAGAAGTGCTTATCACAAATTACAATCCTTTGGATTTAGGATAGCAAATGCGCTTCATCGGCAACAAAGAAAACCTAATCCCTAAAATCTATGATTTTATGCAAAAATGCGGGATTGTGGAGCGTAAAATGGCAGATTCTAGCGATTTTGGCGAGGCAAGTTCGCATAAAACATTTTTTGATGCTTTTAGCGGAAGTGCAAGCGTAGGGAGATTTTTTAAGAGCAAAGGCTTTGAAGTGGTTAGTTGTGATTTGCTTTACTTTTCTTATTGCTTACAAATGGCGTATTTAGGTAACAATACAAAGCCAAATTTTGAAAATTTAGATGAGATTTTGCGTGAGATAAAGACGCAAAATTTGCTTGCTTCGCCATATCAAAAAGTGTTACGCTATCTCAATAATTTAGAACCTAAAGCAGGGTTTATTTATGAAAATTACGCACCAAGTGGGAGCAAGGATTTGTCGCAACCTAGAATGTATTTTAGCAATGAAAACGCCCAAAAAATTGACGCTGTGCGTTTGCAGATTGAATCGTGGAGAGTGCGAAATGCAATCACTCAAAACGAATACTTTATTTTGCTAGCCACGCTTTTAGAATCTGTGTCGTTTTTTGCTAATGTCGCGGGCGTGTATGCGGCATTTTGCAAAATCTGGGATAAACGCGCATTAAAGCCTTTTATCTTAAAAGAAATCACGCTTTTGTATGATTTAGATTCCAAAAACAACGCACCAAATCCACGCGCAAAATCCACAAAAAATCATCGTTGCTTTTGTGGGGATTGTTTAGAGATTTTAGATTCACACACAGGCGCACCTTTTGACATTCTCTACCTTGACCCGCCATATAATCACCGTCAATACGCACCAAATTATCATTTGCTAGAAACCATTGCCAAATATGACAATCCGCGCATTAAAGGTGTGGCTGGACTGCGCGAGTGGGATTTCCAAAAATCAAACTTTTGTAATGCCAAGCTCGCTCCGCTAGAGCTAGAAAAAATCGCCAAAAGCCCGCATTATAAAGCTCTCGTGCTAAGCTATAATAGCGAGGGGATAATGAGCAAAAGCCAAATTGAAAGCATTTTACACGCGCAAAATGGGCGTGTGGATTTTATAGAGCTAGATTATCCGCGATTTAAAAGCCACAAAAATAACGCCCAAAAATCCATTAAAGAATTTGTGTGGATTTTGCAACGATAAAATGATATGGTAACTCAAGGCAAAATCTGTGTGGGAGGATTTGCTGGCTTTAAATTTTAAAATTTAAAGCTATTTTGTGGGATTTTGCGACCTTGTAAAAAATCCTTGTCAAAAGTCGCAAAATCGTGGCAATCTCAAACCAAAATCACAAAGCATAATCATAAAACACAAGCACGATTCTAAGTCAAGAGGAAAATCACAAATTTTTCAAAGATTTTGCAAAAAAGTCTAAAAAGTGCAAGAAAACGCGCAAAAATCTGCGATTAAAGGCAAATACACAGAAGCACAACTTAAAAAACTGCTAAATTACTTTGGCTTATTTGAAGCACTCCAAAACGCCGATGAATCTTTAATAAAAAGCATTTTAAAACGGCGCGTGAATCCTAACGCAAATCAGTGAAGTTTGCGCGTGAATCTTATTTTACTGCCCATAATCGCGCTTTTAATCTTTAATCACCCTTGATTAACGGCAGATTTTTTAGCATTTCTTGTAGCTCAATCTGTGCTTTTGGCAAATGCTCTGCGATTGTAAGCCCGACTACTTCGGCGTTTTGGCTAACGGCATTTATCGCGCCCACCACTTGTGCTACACTCAAGATTCCAGAATCACCCACCGCGACATAGAGTTCGCGCGGATTTAGCACATCTAAATCCAAATGGATTAGCACTTTTTTCACGCTACGCGACTTTATCCACGCGCTAATCGCGCCAAACGCCTTTGCCTCGTCATTTGCAATATCTTTGCCCCAAATAGCTTGTATGCCTAGCTCCACTCGGCGCGAATCATAATGTGTTGCCTCATTTGAGTGTAACCCGATAAAAAGGACATTTTGGGGCTTGATATACGCAGGGAGCGCGAAATCCTGTGCCAAGCCAAAGTCGCCTATAAGCGCACTCACCGCCATCGCGTGATAGCCTTTGTAAAAATCGTTTTTCACGCCCAAATCAGGGTGCGCATCAATCCAAATCATCGCTATTTCATCGCCTTTGTATTTATCCGCTAGATAGCCAAATGGCGCGATACTTGTGGCGCATTCTCCGCCCAAAGTTAGGATTTTGGCAGGATTTTTGGCGTGTAAAATATTAAGCGCGTTTTTGTGCTGGGCGCGCAAAATCTCTTTGTCGATTATGCCATCTTGCACGATTCGCGCATTTTTAGAATCCACGAAAAAATCGCGCGAAATATCCACAATCGCAGTGTTTTTATCTAAATTTGGATTTATATCGCGCGAAAGCAAATCTAAAATCTGTGCGCCCAAAACATAGCCCCGTGCGACAACGCTAGGCTCTAAATCCTTGAAAAATCCAGCTATATCGCCACCCTGCCATTGTGGAAAAATGAGTTTTAGTGTTTGATTTTGCATTGTGTTTTCCTTTTTTAGCGTTCTTAGTTTTTGCCCTTGAAGCCCATTTTTAGTTGCTTTGTCGCCCACGCATAGTGGCTAGAAGTGCTTGAAATCATATATGAAGCGAGCGCATTTGCCCCTGTGAAGTCAAAATGCCCCCTGCCAAATAGCTCATCATTGCTAAATCTTTTGACAAGGCTTACAATCCTGCTATGGCTATCTTGCAGGCTTTCTAGCGCGTCTTGCAAGCTTGTGCTTTGGTGCTTTTGCCAAATCTCTACATTGAGCTGTGGATAAGTGCGCCAATTATACGGGGGAGGCAAAAATGGCGCAATCTCTGGCTTTTGTGTAAATTTTCCGCCCTCGCGCTCCAAATTATTGGCGATAAAATCCTCTAGCATTATATGCCATTCATAGAGGTGGATAAGCACATCGCGGGCGTTTTTATCGCGTGCATTATCACGCAATGCTTTGGCAAAATCCCTCTCCAACATATCGCTAGCCGTGCTTTTTATAAGCCCCAAAAGCTTGGCAAACTCATCACTTATCGCTGACAATAGCTCATCTTTATTGCGCGGGCGAGGCATATTACTTCCTTTTTGTTGGATTTTAAGCTAGATTTTTTAAATGGTTATTTTTTAAAAAAGCTAGATTCTTGTTTGGTGTGAATCTAGCACGAAATCCACGCGATTTTGCGCGTTTATAGCGCACGCAACTAAAATTTTCAAAAACTCGCGTCTTTATTATTGTTAATCTTTTGTTTTGATTTTGCTAAAATCGCAATTTTATCATATCAAGCACAAAATCTTGCGCTAAGCTTAGCAACGCCACGACAAAAAAATAAAGATTTCAAGGAACAAAAATGGATTTTTTAAGCATATTTTTTATCGCCTGCGCTTTGTCTGCAGATGCCTTTGTGGTAAGCCTTTGCAAAGGTTTGAGTGTCAAAAAAGTGGGATTAAAGCATTATGTTATTGTCGCTATGTATTTTGGTGGATTTCAGGGAATTATGCCATTGCTTGGATATGGGCTAGGGGTGGGGTTTGCCTCTTTTATGGCTAGATTTGATCATTGGATAGCGTTTTTGCTGCTTAGTGCTATCGGGGCAAAGATGATAAAAGAGTCTTTTAAAGAGCATTCTTGCGGTGCGGAGGGGGCGGATTTTGGCTATAAGATTATGTTGCCTTTAGGCATTGCCACTAGCATAGATGCGCTAGCGGTGGGGGTAAGCCTAGCCGTGCTAGAGACGCATATCTATGCAAACGCGCTTTGCATAGCCATCATCACAGCGATATTTTCAGCCCTAGCCCTAAATCTAGGCAATCGCTTTGGCTTGCATTTTGCAAATAGATTTTCAAACAAAATAGAGCTTTTAGGTGGCGTTATCCTAATCCTTATTGGCACAAAAATCCTAATCGAGCATTTAATAGAGGGGATTTAAAATATGATTTTGCTATAATTGCGCTTTTTTATTTTACATATTAAACAAGGCAAAAATATGCAAGCAAGGCAACATAAAAAAGATTTTGAAAAAAAATTTGAAAAAGATTTTGACATTATCATCGTAGGTGGCGGACACGCAGGACTAGAAGCAGCTTGCATAGCTGCCAAAATGGGCGCAAAAGTGCATTTGCTAACGATTTTGGTAGAAAATATCGCCCTTGCAAGCTGTAATCCCGCTATGGGCGGACTTGGCAAAGGACACCTAATCAAAGAAATAGACGCGCTAGGTGGCGTGATGGGGCAAATAAGCGATAAATGCGGAATCCAATACCGCACTCTAAACGCCTCAAAAGGTCCAGCTGTGCGTGGCACACGCGCACAAATCGATATGGACGCATACAGAATCTATGCGCGAAATCTAGCTCTAAACACGCAAAATCTAAGCATATCTCAAGAGATGGCGTGCGAAATCCTGCTAGATTCTAGCCTAGAATCTAGCCCATCTAGCGCAGAGTGTGAATCAAAATCTAGCGCAAAATCCAAACTCCACGATTGTCCGCAAAAAAACACCACGCAAAAAAGCCTCTCACAAAAAAGTTTTGCGCAAAAAAGTTTTTCGCAAAAAAATCCACCACAAAAAGCCCCCCTCAAAAACCAAAAAAAAGCTATCGGCATTCGCACAAACATAGGCAAGACTTACTACGCAGACAAAATCATCATCACCACAGGGACATTTTTGTGCGGACTTGTGCATATCGGGGAAAATCAAATCATCAATGGGCGATTTGGCGAGAGTGCTAGCAATGAGCTAAGCGAAAGCCTAAAAAAAATAGGGCTAACGCTAGGACGACTAAAAACAGGGACTTGCCCGCGCATCGATGGTAGAAGTATTGATTTTGTTGCATTAGAGCAGCATATAGGTGATAAAAATCCGCCATATTTTAGCTACCATACGGGCTTAGATTTGGAGCAAACAAATAGCAAATTTACGCCACTTGATTTGCCCTGCTTTGTAACATATACCAATGAAAAAACGCATAAAATCATAAGAGAAAATTTCCACCGCGCACCGCTATTTACAGGGCAGATACAGGGAGTGGGACCGCGCTATTGCCCAAGTATCGAGGATAAAATCAATCGCTTTGCGGACAAAGAGCGTCATCAGCTTTTTTTAGAGCCACAGACAAAAGATAGAGTCGAATACTACATAAATGGGCTTACCACCTCGCTACCTGTGGATATTCAAGAACAAATCATACACAGCATAAAAGGGCTAGAAAACGCACGCATAACGCGCTATGGCTACGCGATAGAATATGATTTTGTAGAGCCTACACAGCTAAAACACACGCTTGAATGCAAGGAAGTGGATAATCTATATCTAGCGGGGCAAATCAATGGGACTACGGGGTATGAGGAGGCGGGGGCGTTGGGGTTAATGGCTGGAATCAATGCAACCCTAAGCCTTTTTTCAAGCAATTCGCCTGCGGGTAGTCATTGCATAGATTTTGTAGATTTTGAGAGTTCGCAGGCAAGAGAGCCTAGCTCACTCCCAAAATCTGCAAAAAACTCCACAAGCACCACCTCACTTGCTAGAATTGTAGCGGAAAATGGTAGCATAGATTCTAGTATGGCAGAATCGTCATTGCGAGCGAGCGATAGCGAGCGTGGCAATCTATCTTGCCATACCAAAACCCTTTGTCATATTGAGCGAAGCGAAATATCTAAATCACAAATAAAAAATAAAGATATTTCTAGCTCACACCCTCAATATGACAAAAGTTATGACAATGTGGATTTTTCGCTTCCCACAAAAGCAAAAAATGACACAAATAATGAAAACATAAGTTGCCACGATGTTGCTATGCAAAATCTTGCAATGACAAAAAAAACAACTACCCAAAATCAGCCATTAAAAGAGCTTGTTTTTTCGCGTGATGAAAGCTATATTGGCGTGATGATTGATGATTTGGTAACCAAAGGGACAAAAGAGCCTTATCGACTTTTTACCTCTCGTGCGGAGTATCGCCTGCTTTTGCGCGAGGATAATGCCATATATCGCCTGCTAGAATACGCCAAAGCGTTAGGCAGTATTTCCCCTAGTGATTATGAGATTTTCGCCAAAGAAAAGCGCGATATTGCCAAATCTATGGCGTATTTAGAATCCACCTCCATCACGCCTAGCAAAAGGGTGCAGAGCTTCCTAGCTAGCATAAACCAAAATCCGCTAAATGACAAAACCGCCCTAGTGCATATTGTCGGCAGGTATGAAATACGGGGCGATGAAACAAAAGAGAATGAAAAAAAAGATAATAAAATGGGGGAGGATTTTGCTAGTTTGCGTGCAGATTTTATCGCATTAGAGGATTTTTTGCGCCTCGAAGCAGGGCAGAAAGATTCTAGTTTGCGAGCAAACACGCCACAAAATGCAAACCAAAATCACGCCACAAAACAAACCCCAAACAATGATAAAAATCTAGCTACAAATATACCCCAAAATCTAATCCCGCCCGATTTTTCTACAATGTCAAATCGCACATTGCACCAAGTCCAAATCCTATCTAAATACCACAACTACATACAAAAACAACTAGCCGATGTAGCAAATAGCAATGAAATGCTAAAGCTAAAGATTCCGCAAGATTTTGAGTATAAGGGCATCTCTGGGCTATCGCTTGAAGTCATAGAAAAACTAAGCAAAGCGCGCCCTAGCACGCTATTTGAAGCAAGTCAAATCAGTGGCATAACGCCTGCTAGCCTTGATGTCTTGCATTTACACATTCATTTGCGCAACAAAAAATCTTAAAAAAGCTTAAAAAAATAAGGAACACAAATGCCAAAAACGCCCCAAAATATACAAAATCTCCCCCCAAGACACAAAGCCTGCATAGAGCTACTATGCGAGCTAATCAAACGCCAAAGCGTAACCCCGCAAGAATGCGGAATCTATGAAATCATAAAATCTAACCTAAATCAAACGGAGGATTTTCAGTTTTTGCATTTTGATAAAGGTGGGGTAAAAAATCTTTTTGCCTATAAGATTTTGCCACACGCCACACAAAACACAAAAACCCCGCAAGACAATCAAGCACAAAACGCAATGAAACATTTTTGCTTTATGGGGCATATCGATGTCGTGCCTGCGGGGGAGCATTGGAGTGAAAATCCATTTGGTGGGGCGATAAAGAGGGGCAAAATCTATGGCAGAGGTGCGCAAGATATGAAAGCAGGGGTAGCGTGCTTTGTGCGCGCGGTGGTGGATTTTGCAAACCAAAAACAAAATCTAAACCAAAATCCAAACAAACAGGCACAAATAAAATCTAGCGCGAAATCTAGCCAAAATCCAAAGCATTATCCACAAAATGATTGTTTTATCATTTCGATTTTGCTAACTAGCGATGAAGAGGGCGATGGAATCTATGGCACACGATATGCGCTAGAAAAGCTAAAAAAGCTAGATTTGCTCCCCACGCACGCCATTGTCGCAGAACCGACTTGTGAATACAAGTTTGGCGATATTATCAAAATAGGGAGGCGAGGCTCGATAAATGGCTCTCTGCGGGTTATCGGCAAGCAGGGGCACGCAGCCTATCCACAAAAATGCCTAAATCCTATCGAAGCCCTAGCTGTGGCTTTGCCACTAATCGCAGGGCAAAAGCTAGATAATGGCAACGAACATTTTTCCCCCTCTATGCTCGTGGCTACGGATATTCGCGGTGGGCTTGAAGTCTGCAATGTAACGCCTAGCGAAGTTGTTTTGAGGTTTAATCTGCGAAATTCTACGCTGACAAATTTAAGCGATTTAGAATCGCATTTACAAAAAGCCATAGCGATGATAGAATCCAAAGTCAAAGGCGTAAAATGCGACCTAACGCTAAATCAAAGCTCAAAGCCATTTTTAAGCAATGCGGATTCTATCTTAGTGCAAAATCTAGCCAAAAGTGTAGAAAAAATCACGCACATAACGCCAGAATTAAGCACAGGTGGCGGGACAAGCGATGCAAGATTTGCTAGCGCGTTTGGCATAGAAGTCGCAGAATTTGGCGTGCGAAATGACAAAATCCACAGCATTGATGAATGTGTAGAAATATTTGAAATTATAGGGCTTTATGAAGTATTTTTAGATTTTTTGGATAATATCACAAGACAAACCCACACAAAAGGATTTACCAATGAAAATGCCTAGTATTTTTTCTCGTCAAATGTTTGATGATATTTTAAACGCGTTTAGATTGTATCCGTTTATTTCATCTGCATCGCTTTATGTTGCAATGTTTTTTATTATGAATATTTTGCTTACAACACCTGCTTTATTATCTGAGAATATTTGGCATTTTAATAATATGTTGATAACGATAGCTTTTGGAGTAGAATCGCTTTTTATTTATTTGCAAGGTTTGCGCTTTTTGTCCCACAAAAACTTTACATTGCCAACGCACATTATCCAAATAGCTAAGTTTGCTTTTTATATATTAGTGGCTATGCTACTTTATTTTTATATCGATTTTTTATCATTAAAAGATTTTGACCCAAGACATTATCTATATCTTTATGCACTTTATCTTATTTGCTTTCTTGCCTTTTTCGCGCTAAAGATTGGCGATTCTTTCCATAGTCTGTATAATGCTACATTTTGTGCGTTATTTATAACTTCTATTGGCGTAGTGATAACCATTTGTTGGTTGATTTTTACAGGATTGTTTTACGCATTGTTTGACATTTGGAATCAAAAATTTACCTTTATCCCAATAATATGCGTCTCTGAAATGATATTTTTGCTATTTTTGGGCGCGTTTGAGCGCGAAAGAAAATCAAAATTTGGCATATTTTTGCGCATATTAAATATTTTTGCAACCATTTATATAGCGATGTTTTTGCTGTATTTTATCAGCATTACTTTAGGATTTACAACATCAAAAGAATCATTTTCAATCGTGCATTTGGTGCTTTGGTATATCTTTTTCGCGCTATTTTTATGGTGGCTAAATATGGCACAAAATCCGCTAGATTCTATGAGTCAAGACCCACGCCAAAAGCTCACCAAAATTATGCGTGTTGTTATCCCGCTTAGCGCACTTTTTGTGCTAAATGCTATCGCATTTTACGCCATAATTATCCGCATAAATCAATACGGCGTAACGCTATCGCGCTATTTTGTGCTTGTTGCTTGTATCGCGCTTTTTGCAAATCTAGCCTTAAGTGCATTTTGCAAAAAACCTATCCAAAAAGGCATTCTCACGCTAATGGCTTTAATCGCATTTAGTGCGTTTGGTGGGAAATATAACGCGATAAATCTAAGCATAGATTCTCAAATCAAACAGCTAAAAATCGCAGAACATAACGGCGATAATAGCAGAATGTTTGATATTAGTTACACGCTAAGGAATCTAGGCTATAAGGAATAAAAATCTTGCGATATAAAATCCTATAAACAAATCTAAAACCACCATTAGCATAAATCTATCAGCATAAATCATAACATTTTGCCACAGATGATGCCAAAATGATTTTTGCGCATTTTGGCTTTGGCAAGTCGCCTAGATTTGCCAACAATCAATGATAATCATTGTAGCTTTGCCGCTAAATGCGTCTCTTTGAAGCGTAAATTTGGCTGTGAGGATTTCGCCTTTTTTGATTTGCTTTTCGCAAAAAAAATACATCGCTTTTAATGAATCTAGGCTAGAATCTTGGCGGTAATTTTGGGCAAAATCTTGGCTTTTTTTTGAGTCAAGATTTTGATTTAATTCTATGGTGCAAGCATTGCTAGATTTTAAATCTAATGGCTTAAAAGTGATTTTTCTATGCACTTCTTTGATAATCTCTACGCATTCTACTTGCAAAGTCGCTATAAATATCGGCTTTGGATTGCCCTGCCCATAAGGCTCAAAGCATTCTAATATTTCTAACAATTCTACGCCAATCTCCCTAGAATCAATCTCTCCCAAACATTCATCACATTCTGCCATATCGCTAATATCTGTTGTTTTATACCCCTCCACATAAGCACAAAAATCCTCATATCGCTCCGCTTTTAGCGTTAGTCCTGCGGCATTTTTATGCCCTCCAAAATTCTCCATCATATCTTGCGCCCCGCTTAGCAAATCCACAACATTTGCATTCCCCACCGAGCGTGCCGAGCCTTTTAGGATTGTAATATTTTCATTTGCAAGATTTTGCCCTGCCAAATCTTGCGCCCCCAAATCCCATTCTGCCAAATCCTGCGCCCTCAAACTTTGCTTTTGTAAATCTTGCTCTTTTAGATTCTCATCTGCGGGGTTTTGACAGCCATCTTTATGCGTCTTGGTTAGCACAAATGCGCATTTGTTAAATTGTTTGGCAAGTTTGGAAGCGACTATGCCTAGCACGCCCTCATTCCACTGCCCTAGTGCGATGAGTGCGCTAGGGTATGTTTGCAGATTTTTTAGCGCGGATTCTAGCGTGTCTTTGGCGCATTTTTTGCGCTCATCGTTTATAGATTTTAGCATACCCAAACTCACTTCACTAGAATCTAGCAAAAATTCACTTGCGATTCTCCCCTCCCCCATTCTCCCCGCCGCATTTAGCAATGGCGTAATGCTAAAACTAATATCGCTTGCCGTGATAAATGGCGTTTTTAGCAATGATTTTAGCGCGTTTATGCAGGGGAAATGCGAGGTTTTAAGCCGTTTGATTCCATATAGCACGATGGTTTTGTTGATATGTTTTAGCGGCATCATATCCGCAATCGTTGCTAGCATTACAAATTCTAGCAAAGGGGCTAAATCAAGCGATTTTATCGCGCTAGATTCTAGCTCATTTGGGTTTGCTTGGCTAGATGCTGTCGCGCTAGATTTTTGGGGGTTTGCTTGCAAATGTTTGTGTAGATTTTTGTGTAGATTTTCTTGCGCATTTTTTTGTGTATTTTCTTGCAGATTTTCTTGTAGATTGTTTTGTAGATTTTTTTGCAGGGCGATTTTTATCCCCGCGCATAGATACCACGCCACAAGCGCACCGCAAATCTCTTTTTGTGGAAATCCACAATCACTTTGCATTGGATTTATCACAAAATCTGCGTTTGGCAAGATTTGCTTTGATTCTTGCATTTTAGGCAAATGGTGGTCTGTGATGATGAGCGTGCGTTTTTGCTTGGCACAAAAATCCGCCGCTTCAAACGCATTTATGCCATTATCCACGGTGATTACGATTTCGCTAGGATTTTGCTCCAAAATCTGCTTGCTTACGCCATAGCCATCTCTAAAACGATTTGGGATAATGTAGCGCACATTTGCATAACCTAGCGCGTAAAAAAACCTCATCATTACCACGCTAGCGACAATCCCATCGACATCATAATCCCCTATGATTAAAATCTGCTTGTGTTTAGCTATGGCTTTGGCTAGGCATTGAGAGGCTAGCTCGCAGTCTTTTAGGGTGTAGGGGTTGGGGAGGGAAGATAGCGAAGTGTAGTCCCACTTTTTATTTCGATTATGCAAAATCTCACGGATTTTTGTCTTGGTAAGGGGTGGATTTGCAAATAGATTTTTTGGTGGATTTTGCAAAATTTGATTTTGTGGATTTGTCGTGGTTTGTGAAGTTTGTGCTGTCATTTATGCTAGATTCTTTTGTGTTAGATTTTGTGTGTTAGATTTTGCCTAAGCATTTGTGTAAGGCGTGATTAAAATCTTGGCATTATACCCCAAAATCTACAAACCTATAAAAAACCTAGCGACTTAAAGCGCGACAAAAAATGCGACAAAATCCACGCAAACAAACTAAAAATGATGCAAGATTCTAGCTCCGACCGTGTAGCTCTGCGTAATCTGCCTAGAGATGATATTTGCCTCACTGCCTTTGTTGATAAAATAATGCGATATGAATGGAATCTTTGCGACTAATTCTATGCCTACTGATTTGCATACAGCAGATTGCAATCCTATCTGCAAGCCCGTTTCTACGCCATTTTGCGACACGCCAAAACCTGAAAAGCTAGATTTTGCTTCGCTTTTTAGCCTATTTACCCCACTGCCAAAATAATGCACTCCCCCTACCCCTAGCCCAAAAAATACGCCTATTTGCTTAAAATCCATCAAAAAATCTGCATTTACACCATAATGAATCGCTTGAATCGTGCCAACAGATAGATTTGCAGGGGCTTGAGATTCAAAATAATCAATATTTGCATACCCCCGCACCCCTATGCCCTGCGTGAAAAAATGCCTATACCCGCCAAGTATGCCTATCTTTAGCCCGCCACCGCTAGACTCCGCTCTAGGTGCTATGCTACTCCCTACTACGCTACCAAGCGTGCCTTTTTCATCATACTTTAACCCCGCATAAGAAGCCTCTAGCCCGATAAATCCACGCTTTGTTGTGGTGGATTTTGGCGTGGATTCTGGTGGGAGGTTTTGTGCTTCTTTTTTGTTGTATTCTTGCTGTGGATTTTGGTTTGGATTTTTATCTGTGGTATCGGTGGCATTTGGGCTATCTTGTTTTTGTTGCGTTTCTTTATTTTCATTATTTTCATTTGCGCTCTGTTTTGTCATTGTATCTTGCAAAGTCGCGTCTGATAGCGTGTCTAATAGATTTTGACTTGTGCTATCTTGTGCCTGTTGTGTTTGCTGCCACGCTGCATTCTCACTATTTGGATTATTTGTAGAATTTGTAAGATTTTGACTTGGATTTTGCGTAGCTTGTGCAAATGAACAAAATGCAGTAAGACAAAGAGAATTTAGCAAAAAAGATTTTCTATTAGATTTTGCTTTGTGCTGATAAGTGTCCTTAAATGCGATATTTTGTAGCATATTTACCCCTTGTATTTGGATTTGATAAAAGTTACTTTTGATTGTTTGGGTTATTTTGAGTTGGTCGCAAAATCAGTATATATTAAAAGTAACTCTTATGATTTTTTGGAATTATGCACTTTAAAAATAAATGTTTGACATAAAGTTTTAAGATTTTTTGCAAAAAGTTTGCATAAAAAGATTTTGCAAAATGCAAAAATACAAAATCAAATCAAAATAAAATAGTGTAAAATTTCAATTTTGCAACATCTTAAAACACCATAAAATAACGCAAAATCCCCAACAAATAAGGAGAAAAAATGAATAAAATCGAAGGGAAAATCCTACTCAAAGGCAGTGAAAAAATCGCAATTATTTGCTCTAGATTTAACCATATCATAACCGATAGACTTATCGAAGGGGCGCAAGATAGCTTTCTAAGACACGGAGGAAATGCAAAAAATTTGGATTTGATTTTAGCACCTGGGGCGTTTGAGCTACCTTTTGTGCTTGATAGGATTTTATCTAGCAAAAAATATGATGGCGTGTGCGCGATTGGCGCGATTATCCGTGGGGGGACGCCTCATTTTGACTATGTGAGCGCAGAGGCTACAAAGGGCATAGCTAATACGACTCTAAAATACGGAATGCCCGTAAGCTTTGGCGTGCTAACCACGGATAATATCGAGCAAGCAATCGAGCGGGCAGGCTCTAAAGCGGGCAATAAGGGCTTTGAAGCGATGAGTTCGCTTATAGAATTGCTAAGTCTTTATGCGGAATTAAAAGTATAGATTTTTGGGCTAGATTTGGCAAAAAAAGCAAAATCTAAACTCCACAAAAAGGCACAAAATGGCGACTAGGACACACGCTAGAGAAGCGGTAATCGCGCTATTATACGCATATCAAAGTGGCAATGCAAACACAAAAGATTTTGCGCCAAACTTCCTAGAATCCCGCAAAATCAAAAATAAGCAAAAAGATTTTGCACTCGGGCTTTTTGGTGGGGTTATGGAGCATTTAGAATCAATAGATTTTGAGCTAGCGCAAAACCTGCAAGAATGGGACTTTGAGCGACTAGGGCAAATGGAAAAAAGCATACTAAGGCTTGGGGCGTATGAGATAGCCCACACCAGCACACAATCCGCAATCGTAATCAACGAAGCCATAGAACTAGCAAAAAACTATGCTGATGAAAACGCGACAAAACTCATAAATGGCGTGCTAGATAAAATCAAAAAAGTAAAGCAGGATTAGGGTTGTTTTTGTGGAATTTTTATGCGGGTTATGTTGTGAAGTTTTTATGGATTTTGGAGGGATTTTAAGAAGCGTTAAAAACCTTAATGTCATAGCAAAAATAGCAAAAGTGGTGCGCCCAAGAGGACTCGAACCTCTGACCTACGGCTTAGAAGGCCGTTGCTCTATCCAGCTGAGCTATAGGCGCAAAATCTAGCAAAGCCATAACCAAAATCTAAAATCTTTAAGATTTTTTCTTTAAGACTTTTATCTTTAAGATTTTATCTCGGTGGTGCGCCCGAAGGGAGTCGAACCCCTAACCCTCAGATCCGAAGTCTGATGCTCTATCCAATTGAGCTACGAACGCAAAATCTAATCATTTGATAATGTATAAAAGAATCTAAAAGAAGTCAAAAGTAAATGGGGTGGGTAATGGGGCTCGAACCCACGACCCTCAGTGCCACAAACTGATGCTCTAACCAACTGAGCTATACCCACCATAAAAATTTCAATCCATAAAAACACAACAAAATCAAAAAACTTCAAATGGTCGGGGCGAAAGGATTCGAACCTTCGACCCCTTGGTCCCAAACCAAGTACTCTAACCAGACTGAGCTACGCCCCGATATTTGAATCTAGCCAAATGCTAGTAAAATGTAAAGAACAAAAAGCCAAAAATGGCGGACCAAAAGATGGCGGACAGAGAGGGATTTGAACCCTCGAGACCCGATTAAGATCTGCACCCTTAGCAGGGGTGTGGTTTCAGCCACTCACCCATCTGTCCTTACGAAAAAAACTACCATAAAGCAAAAAAGGCAAAAAGCAAAATCTATCAAACTCATTTTGACAAAATTTTGCAAAAAATAAAGCTGTGATTTTACTCTATACTGCATAAAATATACCTTAAATATCATAGATTTTTGGCTACATATTGCTAGATTTTGACTATATTTTGGCTAGATTTTGTGTCTTGTTTATATTGCTTTCCATAAATTATGACGCATTTTGACTAAGATTTATTGCAATCCCAAAATAGCTTTGCGCAAATCTCACATCAATCCAACACAACAAAATCTTATAAAATCTTGCAAGCAAGTCCCTACAAGCGAACGATTTTTACGCCCATTCCGCCTTGATTGGCAGGCGCATCGCCAAAGCTAACCACTTTTGGGTGCTTGCTTAAAAATTCTTTTGTGATTTTTGCTAGCACGCCTCCGCCTAGCCCGTGGCATATCGCCACCTCATCAAACCCCGCCACCAAACTTTGTGAGATAAAATCCTCCATCGCCTCTATCGCTTCCTCTGCGCGAAATCCGTGCAAATCAAGGCTAGGACTTGCCCCCTTTGCCACGCTCTCTAGCGTGTAGCCTTTTTTGATAGGGTTTGGGCTTGTGTCTTTTTCTAGGGTTTGGCTTGGCAAATGCCTAGAATGCGATTTTAGAGAATTTTTTTGCACTTTTAGTCGCATACCAGAATCTAGCTCGATTACAAAATGCTTATCTTTTTCCTCTAAGATTTTGCCCCTTTTGCCATTATATTTTATGCTATCGCCTTTTTTGTAGTCGTTATTTTGGTGTAGATTTTGGGCTAGATTATTATTTTTTGCATTATTGTTTTTTTCATAAAAATTATCCAAAATCTTATGGGCATTATTGATATTTCTATGCGCTTCACTCATCGTATTTGCCTGCTGTTTTAGCGCGTCTAGAGCTTGTTTATAGGCTTCTTGCAAGCTAGCCTCTTTTTTGGCAAAATCCTCCCTCAAAGCAAGTATTAGCTCATCATATTCTTGGTGTTTTTTTGCTAGATTTTCTAGCTCTTTTCTTGCTTGCTCATTTTTAGATTTTAGCTCTATTTCTAGTTTGCTAGATTGCTCGATTAGCTCATTTAGCCTCTCTTTATCTGCACCATAATGCTCCCTTGCCCGCTCAAGCAAAAGGGGCGAAATCCCATATCTCTCCGCGCTCTCAAAGGCATAGCTTTTGCCAATGCTTCCGTGCATAAAATCAAACAACGGCTTGCCTAGCGCAATATCAAAAAGTGCCGCGCTCATTTGCACGCGCAAATCCCCAGCCATAAGAGAGGCAAGGCGTTTGTGGTGCGTGGTAAGCACGATTTTATTGCGCTTTTTTAATAGCTCATCTAGCAGGACTTTATAAAGAGAGCTAGCCTCATCAGCGTCCGTGCCTAGCTCGATTTCATCGATTCCTAAAAGCATATTTTTTTTATCTAAATTTTGGCTAAATTCTATCATACGCCCCGCAAAAGTCGAAATATCATTTTTGGTATTTTGCGGGTCAGAGATGATGGCATAGATACGCTTAAAATGTGGAATCTTGCTTTTATGCGGATTGATTTTCATAGGCAATAAATGTTTTGCCAAAAATGCCGCGCTTAAAATAGATTTTAGAAGCATTGTCTTGCCGCCTGCATTTACGCCTGTAAGGATTAGTGCGCCTTTGTCAAATGTAGTATTGATAGGCTTTGGATTTGACAAAATCGGGTGGCAAAAATCGCGTAAAATGATTGTATCAAAATCGTGGCTAATGTCGTTGTTATGGTTATTTTTAGCGCGTGTTTTGTGTGGATTTTGGATACTTTGCAATCTTTGTGGAGCTTGTGAAGTTTGTGAAGTAGGCAAGATAAAATCTAAATTATGCTTTTTTGCAAAATTTATCCGCGCTTGAAGCAAGTCAAATTTATCAAATTCTTTATCAATAAAGCGCAAAAAAAGCAAATGTGCTTTTAGCAAAATCGATAGATTTTCACATATTTTTGCAATCTCTACTTCAAGCAAATCGCGCAAAGAATTTTGCTTTTCATAAAGCCCTTTTATGCTACTTGGCAGGACATAAAAATACCCCGCTTGCGTGCGTTCTAAGATATTGCCATTTAGGATTTTGCTAAATCCAGCTTTTAGCAAGAGGCATTGGGATTCATAAATAAAATGCACTTGTTTATCCACCAAAAATGGCTCTATTTTGGCAGAATTTAGAAGTGAAGCTAGCTCGGTTTTTATCTGTGAAACGACATTGCTAAGCGTTGATTTTATGCAATCTATTTGAGGGAAAATGCTATCTTTTATCTCGCCTTTTTGGGTAAAAATCAGCATTGATTCTAGTAAATTTGGCGGGAAAATGATTTTATCTAGCCATTGTTTTAGGCTACTTTGGGGTGGGATTTGTGGGTTTTTTTGGGCGTGTTTTTGAAGCAAAGAAAAATAACTCAAAATCTTAGATATGTTAAAGATTTGGCTTAAATGCAAGATGCCATTTTTGCTTAAATGCAAAAGTGCTAAATCTAGCGATTCTACGCGTGGGATAGCAGGCAAAGACGCGCTAGCAAACGCCAAATCTAGCTCATCTAAAATCTTTTTATATAATCCTAAATCCCCTTGCAAATAAATGGGTTTTTTTCGTGCCAAAAATAAGCTAAATTGGTTGATAAAATGCTCTAAATCAAGCTGTTTTATCAGCCTAAAATCCCCCCCACTATGCAATGGCAAAAAATCATTTTGCACTTCTTGTCGCGCTGTGAAGGCGTTTATATTTTGGCAAAAATCTATGTTATTTTGTGTATTTTGCGTATTTTGTGTATTTGGCATTTGCATAGTTTTGGCATAAAGCGTGATTTAATACCCGATTTCATATAGCTTTTTGCGCTCGCTTGAGCTTGCGATATTTAGCTGTTTGCGATATTTGGTGATTGTCCTACGGACGATTTTTAGCTCAAATTTTTCCTCTATCATTTTTAAGATTTTCAAATCGCTTAGCGGTTTTTTGCGATTTTCGCTTTTTATGATTTCGCTTAGAAAATCTTTGATTGAAGCATTGCTTACATCGCCTTCAATCGCGGTGGTAAAAAAGCTCTTTATAGGGAAAATCCCCCTTTGGCATTCCAAATATTTATTAGAAATGGCGCGTGAAATGGTGCTTGGAGCATAGCCTAGCTCTTCGGCAATATCTTTTAGCTTCATAGGCTTCATCTCCCCTCCCATAAAAAAATCATACTGATAATCCACTATCATAAGCCCCACTTTTTTTATCGTGGCTTTGCGCATTTCTAGGGCGTCTATCAAATCACGCGCTTCTTTGATTTTGGTTTTTATGTAGATTTGGGTGTCTTTTTCCTCGTTTGTGAGATTTGCACTGCGATTGTTTTGCAATGTCTCAAGCCTAGATTCTTGCCTCTCTAGCTCGATTATTGGGTAGTATTCATCATTGCTTTTTACGATGATATTGCCCTCTTCTTCTAGCACATAAATATCGGGGATTTTGTATGCGTCCTCATAGTCAAAATCTAATCCGGGGGGATTTTTAAAACTTCGTATGATTTTCATCGCTTCTTCATAAAAGGGGCTTTTTTTGTATTGCGTATGTGTGCTTAGATTGTGGATTATTTGCGTGCAAAGCTCATAGGTGTCATTATCTGCCCCGCTAGATTCTAGCTGAAAGCAAAAGGATTCTAGCACATCTTTTGCCCCCACTCCGCGTGGCTCTAGATAGCTAAATCTAGCGCGGATTTTTTCATACTCTGCTTCCTCTATGCCAAGCCTTTTAGCGCAAACCTCGCTATCCTCCCTAAAATACCCCTCACTATCAATCCCCTCGATAATATCAAACGCGATTTGTTGAGAAATGTCCGTAGGAAAAAGCGGAGGGCTAATTTGGGATTTTAGATTTTCATAGAAGCTATCTTTTGCGATAGTTAGCTGCTCGATTTTCTCGCTTATGCTAGATTTTGTGGATATGCTATTGCTTTGCTTGCTAGATTTGCTTGCTTTATTTATGTTGCCAAAATCCTCTTCTCTAGCGTTTTTAATATTGATAAATGGATTTTGCATAGCGCAATCTTTTAGGATTTCCTCCACTTCGGATAAATCCCCCTGCAAAATGGGCAACCAGCTTTTAAGCGTGGTAGATAATTTGCCTTTGATATTTTGCCGTAGGCGAATCGCTCCTTGCGCCATTTGCTCCCCTAAGTCTTGCTACGCTCTAAAATGCTCGCCTAGATAATAACGGCGAACAAGGGCGTTTTGGTAGATTTCATCAGCACTGCCACTTGCAAGCAAAGAGCCAGATTTTATCACATAGGCTCTTTGGCACACCGATAGCGTCTCTCGCACATTGTGGTCCGTGATAAGCACGCCTATATCCATATCTACAAGTTTTTGGATAATCTTTTGAATATCTATCACAGCGATTGGATCCACCCCTGCAAATGGCTCATCAAGCAAAATAAACTTTGGCTCTTTTATCAATGCGCGTGCGATTTCTACGCGCCGTCTCTCCCCACCGCTTAGGCTTAGCCCTTTGCGCTTTCGTATAGGCTCTATGTTAAATGCTTCTAACATTTGCTCGATTTTGTGCGTGGCTGCTTTGGCGTTTTTAAAAGTCGCTTCCGCTGCTAGTGCTAGATTTTCCTCCACACTCAAATCTTTAAAAATACTAGATTCTTGCGGGAGGTAGCCTATGCCTAGATTTGCCCTTTTGTGCAATGGATATGCTGATAAATCCTCCCCATCTAAAAACACCCCCCCAGAGCTAGGCTCTAAAAGCCCGCAAATCATATAAAAAGTCGTGGTTTTTCCCGCTCCATTTGGTCCTAGAAGCCCGACTACTTCGCCACTTTCTACAAAAAGAGAGATACCATTTACAATTTTTGTTTTTTTGATATGCTTGGCTAAGTCTTTTGCCTCTAGCTTATGCTCTCCCATCGCCTTCCTTAGTATGTTTTGTAAGTGTTTTTTGTGTTTTTTGTGTTTTTTTGTGGTTTTTGATATTGATTTGTAATGCTTGATAATGAGTCTATAAATGCAGGGAACATAAAATATATAAGAACAAAAATTGCTTGTTATTATAACTGCGTTGTTTTAATCTGTGGCGTTTTTTGCGTTTTTTAGTCCTTTTTTGGCATTTATGACAAAAATCTATAAAATCTTTTAGAATCATTTGGCGTTAGAGTGGCGGATAGATTTTTGATAGTTTGTGGTTTTTGGTCATTTTGCAAAACCTCATCTAAATCATCTAAATCCTCGCTAATAATGATTTCTACGCATTCAAAGCCATTTTGTTTTAGCAAAGGCATCACTTCCTCTCCCCACTCGATAAAATGCCACCCCTCATCATCTAGCCATTCCAAAAGCCCAAGCTCTAGCACATAATCCACATCGATACGATACAAATCATAATGAAAAACACTGCCATAATCTGTGTTATTTGTTTGATTTGTGCTATTTTTTGGGGCATTTTGACTACCGATTTTGCCATATTCATTTCGTATCCCAAAAGTAGGTGAGCTAGCCCGCACAAAAGCAAAATCCTCAAAATCTAGGCTACTTTTTTTACTACTTTCTTTCGCGCTTTTTTTTGTGCCTTGTTTAGAGTTTTTTTTGCCATTATTATGTGGATTTTGCTTGTTTTGCATAAGCGATAGCACCGCTTGCACTAGCGTAGTCTTGCCACTTCCTACCGCACCGCTTAATACAAAAATCCTCTCTTTTCTCTCCAAAATCATATTAGCGATTGTCGCTATATCTGCCACATTTGCGCAAAAAATGTCGGCGTTTTTTGCGCATTGTGTGGGCGTTTTTTGCCCATAGCTTCGTGTTAGATTTTGTGCTGTTTTTGTCATTTATGTTGTTTGTGGCTTGTTGTCATCTTGCACGCGCATTTGTGTCGCGCCAAAATTTTGCTTTATGCTATCGATTAGCTCTTTGTTTTGGGCGATGAATTGTTGAGTTTGAAGCTGGGACTTTGCTAAATCGTTGTCATTAGATTGCGCTTTATTGTCCTCGTTAGATTCTGTCGCATTAGTCGTGTGAGTCGCATTTGGCTCATTAGATTCCATAGATTTGCTTTGGTCAAAGTCGCCAAAATCCGTATCGCTAGAATCTATATTTGCAGAATCGATATGCTGTGGATTAGATTCTTGCGAATTGTTTTGCGCATATTCTTGCGCGTTATTTTGGGGATTTTCTTGCATATTTGTTTGAATAATAGATTCTGTTATGCTAGATTCTATGGCGTTATTAGGCTCTGCTTTAGATTCCTCCATATTTTGGTTTTGTCTTGGACTTTGGTTCAGATTTTGGCTAGGGGGTTGATTTGTGGGGTTGCTAGGATTTGTATCATTTTTGCTATCTTTTGCGGTGTTTTTTATCGCTATTGTTTCGCCAAATATTTCTTTTGCAAGCGCGACTATGACGGCATATCCACGCGTTAGTTGCCCTTTTTGGTTTTCATTTGGGCAAGCTTTCCAATACAGCACATTTTCTTTCACGCATTCAAACTCCACGCACGCGCTAAACACTTCGCCTAGCTCAAAAGAGCGGTCATAAATTTTTTTGACTAATTCATCAAATTTTGCATTATCTAAGTCGCTAGCTAGATTTTGGTTTGTCGCATTTGTGGGCGTTAGTGGCATTTGGCTAGGATTTGGCATAGGTTGCGTGCTAGAATCTTGTGTGTTGTCATTTGCAGTATTTGGGGGATTTTGGGTATTGCGCTCTTTATTTGGCATAGATTCTTGCGATAAATCTTGTGCTAGATTTTGGGGTTGATTTTGGGATAGATTTTGTGCGTTATTTTGTATGGGATTTTGGGGTAGATTTTTAGATAAAACACCTGTTTTTTCTAGCGAATTTATCGCTTCATTTATATCTTTTAGCTTCATTGCCTCGCGCATTTTTAGGCTTATGAGAGTTAGGACAAACCCGCCATCAGGATTTAGATTTAGCAGGGATTTTGCCCGCGATAAAATCCCCAAAAATCTATCCAAAAGCAACAAAGGAAAATCCTTATTCCCGCCAAAAAGCGCGTCTTTTAGAAAAAGTAGCATTTCATCGATTATCATTTCGCATTCATATTCGCTTAGCGTTTCTAGATTTCTTTTTAGCCCCTCCTCATCATTATGCAAAATGCTCCCAAAAAAATCGCTCAACACCTGTGGATCTACCACGCCTAGCATTTGAGTTACTTGCTGTGTAGTCAAAAATTTATCACAATAATTTATCGCTTGGTCAGTTAGCGTTAGTGTATCGCGCAAGCTCCCTCCGCCCGAGCGAGCGATGATTTCTAGCGCACCATCATCATACCCCACTTCTTCTTTTTGCAATATCATTTTTAAATGCGCCACAACCAGCCTATGTGGAATCTTTTTAAACCGAAAATGTTGCGTGCGCGATAAAATCGTAGCAGGAAGTTTTAGCGGGTCGGTAGTCGCAAGGATAAATTTCACATACGGCGGTGGCTCTTCAAGGGTTTTTAACAATGCGTTAAATGCTTCTTTTGTCAGCATATGGACTTCATCTATGATAAAGATTTTAAATCGTGCCATTGCGGGGGCGTATTTGGTTTGCTCAATCAAATCGCGGATATTATCGATACTGCGATTTGAAGCGGCGTCCATTTCGATAATATCGATATTTCTCCCCTCTAATGTCGCCTTGCAAATATCACATTCCCCACAAGGCGTAGAGATAGGTCCCCTCTCACACTCCAAAGCCCGCGCAAAAATCCTAGCCGAGCTTGTCTTGCCACTGCCTCTAAGCCCGCTAAAAAGATACGCATGAACAATGCGATTTTTATCCAATGCCATTCCTAGCGTCTTAGAAATCGCATCTTGTCCTATGAGGTCGCAAAACAGCTGTGGGCGGTATTTGAGAGCTAGGGCAAGCGACATAGATTCTCCTTATTTTTAGCGATAATATCTCACGCAAAATGCAAATTTTTTAAAATAAATAAGTAAAAAATAAGTTGAAATTATAATGACATTTTTGCAACATTTGCAACAAAACGATAAAATGTTGGCTTGCAGTAGCGATATATCTTGTTATCGTCTTGTATAGAAGTTTTAAAGTCCAAATGCACGCTAAAATGGCTTAACAAAAAGGCTTAATGCAACATCACAAACAAAATCAACAACAAAAACAACAAAGGGGAATACAAATGACAACCACAAAAAACCAAAAATCAAAATCGCCAAAAAATAGCAAAATCCACAGCTACAAAATCTCCACCAAAGATTTGCAATCCATCTTTAAAACCCTCCCAAATATCACACATTTTCAACTACAAAAAATTCGCACAAAAGTGCCTACTAAGATTTACAAAAAGCTACAAACCCTATGCCCTTTTATCGACAAATACACGATTAAAGATTTGCAAAAAGAAGCCACTTCATTTATGCAAATCGCTACACAGCTATCAAATGACGCCGCATTTAGCAACCTAGTGGAAGAAAAATAAGCCCAAATAACATAAAAAATGTTATTAAAATATGTCTTAAGCCATATTGCTATTTTGGTTAGATTTTATGCCTATTTTTAAGTCGCTTTTCTTAAATAAGTTAAAAACTTATTAAAACTTCTTGTGATAAGATTTCGCTTATGCTTTTTAGCAACGCTTGCTTTATTGACAACGCTTTTTGCAATGCCTTTTTAGGACTTTTTAGCAACGCTACAATAGCCACAAATACATAAACAACACATAATAAAACAAGGCAAACAAATGAAATCTCTGCCAAATATTCTTACCATTAGCCGCATTATTTTAAGCATTTTTTTACTCTTTTTTTTGTTGCATAGTGATTTGGTATTGCCATCTTGGGTGGATAAAAGCTGGGCAAATTATGTCGCGTGTTTGATTTTTTGCATAGCGAGCATTACGGATTTTTTTGATGGCTACATAGCGCGCAATTTTGCCCTAGAATCCACTTTTGGCGCGGTGTTTGACCCTTTGGCAGATAAAATGCTGATTTTAAGCGCGTTTATTGGGCTTTTGCTTCTTGGCAGGGCAAATGCGTGGGCGGTGTTTATGATTTTAAGCAGGGAGTTTTTTATCACAGGTTTGCGCGTGGTAGTAGCCTCTGTGAAATCCAACTCCAAACAACCACAATCTAGCAAGACAAAATCTAGCATTTCTATCAAAGCTAGCAATTTAGGCAAATACAAAACAGGCGTGCAAATCGCTGCAGTTGCGTTTTTGCTAGCGGATTTTTTCCCGGGTGGAGAGGTGCTTTTGTGGCTAGCGACTTTTATCACGCTATATTCTGGCATCGATTACACGGTTAAATATTACAGGGCTTTGTAGATTTTTGATAAAATCTAGGTGGGATTCCAACAAGTTTTTTTGAAAAATCTTATGAGAATCCGCAAAATCTAGTTTCATCATCATTTTATCAAACACGATTTCAAGGAACATTATGGGTTTTTTAGAAGCACTTTTAGCATTATGTTTTTTAATCTTTTTTCACGAGCTAGGGCATTTTTGCGTAGCAAGATATTTTGGCGTATTTGTAGAAGTGTTTAGCATAGGATTTGGACCAAAGATTTTGACCAAAAAAATCGGGCAAACCAAATACGCGATTTCTGCTATCCCGCTAGGTGGCTATGTCAAGCTAAAAGGGCAAGATGACTTAGACCCGCTAAAAAAAGACAGCGCAAATGATAGCTTTAGCACAAAGCCCACATATCAAAAAATGCTAATTTTATTTGCTGGACCATTTTTTAATTTTATTTTGGCATTTATCATCTACCTAATCGTAGGCTCTATGGGGGTAAAAACGCTATCTCCAAAACTAGATTCCCCAAAAGAAAATTCCCCTGCAAGCGTGGCAAAACTCCAAAAAGGCGACATAATTTTATCCATCGATGGCAAGCAAATACACTCGTGGGAGGACATAGCCATAGCCATTGCAAATGCCAAAGAAACAAAAGAGGGGGATAAAAAGTTTGCACCATTAAACTTTGTGATAAAAAGAGAATCTAGCGATTCTAAAGATTTTAAGGATTCTAAGATTTCCAAAGATTCTAAGACTTCTAAGGATTTTAAAGAAAAAGATTTGACAAGCAATGATTCCAACGCAACACAGCAGATTTTAGAGCTAAAAATCGCCCCGCAAATCGCCCTAACCAAAAATATGTTTAATGAGGAAATATCTCGCCCCATCATTGGCATAACACCACTAGGCGAAATCATAGAGCAAAAATTTGGTGGATTTGGGTTAGTTGCTTTTGCCTTTGATGAATGCAAAAAATCCTCTGTGATGATTTTTGAGGGAATCAAAAAGCTAGTTTTAGGTGTGATTCCACTAGGGGAGATAGGTGGGGTGGTGGGGATTGTAAATATTATGGCAGATATTGCGCCTAGTGGGTTTGTCGCATTTGGCTTGCTTGTCGCGCTCATATCGATAAATCTAGCGGTTTTAAATCTACTTCCTATCCCAGCCCTTGATGGCGGGCAAATGCTTATCACACTTTATGAAGGGCTAAGCAAAAAGCCTATCAATGAACAAGTGCTTTATATCATTACGATTGCGGGCTGGAGCTTGTTGCTAGGGCTTATGCTACTAGGGCTTTATAATGACTTTTCGCGCATTTTCCCAGACTCTTTGCAAGCATTGCCACGCATAGAGCCTTAAAAGTTTTTATCGGTTTAGCAATGCCCGCCCTATCAGTAAGTGCGCTAAATACGCAGATAAAATCCCTTATTGAAACGACATTTTTATCTGTCGTAGTGGAGGGGGAGATAAGCAATTTTACTTTGCATAGTAGCGGGCATTTGTATTTTAGTCTAAAAGATGAAAAAAGTGTCATATCTTGCGTAATGTTTAGAGGGAATGCTAAGGGGTTAAAATTTACCCCCCAAAATGGCGAAAAAGTCGAACTAAAAGGCACGCTAAGTGTGTATCTACCAAGAGGGGGCTACCAAATCATCGTTGAGAGTATGCGCCCAAGCGGGCAAGGAGAGCTAGCACAAAAATATGAAGAGCTAAAGAAAAGGCTAGAATCAAAAGGCTACTTTGCAAAATCAAAAGCACAAAAACCCCTGCCCTCATTCCCCAAAAAAATCGCCCTGCTTACCTCGCTAAATGGCGCAGCCCTCCAAGACATACTCCGCGTAGCGCAAAATCGATGGAATCTAGTGCATTTTGTCGTGTTTGATACGCTAGTGCAAGGCACAGATGCAAGACACAAAATCGCACAAAATATCGCGCTAGCTGATAGCTTTTATGGTAGTGATGAAGCATTTGATATAATCGTGCTTAGCAGGGGTGGAGGTAGTATGGAGGATTTATGGGCGTTTAATGAAAAAATCGTAGCCGAAGCGATATTTAACGCACGCACGCCTATCGTTTCAGCCGTAGGACACGAAATCGATTTTGTGATTAGCGATTTTGTAGCAGATATGCGCGCCCCTACGCCGAGTGCGTGTATGGAGATGATTTTGCCTGATAAAAAAGAATGGCTTTTAAGGCTTGATGATTTATCACAAGCCCTAGATTTTAGCTTTGGCAAGTTTTTGCAAAAAGCAGGCGCGACTTTGCGTGATTTGCGTGCATTGTATCAATCAAAAAGCTATGAAGCGAGACTAAAGCAAGGCGGGGATAACATCGCTACGCATAAAGATTTGCTAAATTCTAATTTTTGCGCTATCTTGCGACAAAAAAGCCAAAATCTAAATTTACTAAAACAAAATCTTAGCCTAGAAATGATTTTTAGGCAAAAAACATTAGTGCTAGATTCTCTAAAGCAAGCTATGCAAGGGCAAAATCCAAAATCTAAAATCAAAGCAGGCTATGCCCAAATCTCACAAGAATACAAAATAAAGCCTTTGTGTGATTTGAGGGTGGGAGATGAGTTTGAGCTATGTGATGGCGAGATAGAAGCAAAAGCAAGAGTGCTAGATACAAAAAAGCCTAAATCCGCGTTTTAAATGCGGATTTAGGGCTATCAAATATGAGTTACAACAAAATCGCTATTTTGGCATACAGCCTATGGTAAAGCTAGCACTTAGCACCAAATCTTCCTCTTTTGTCGTAGGAAGTGATAGCTCTCTATTGTTTAGTGAGGATTTAGCAGAGGTTGGCTCTACGCTCATCGCCATTACGCCATTTCTGCCCTGTGATTTTGGTGTTTTTAGGTTATCGACTTCTTGGAAATTTATATCCTCGATATTGCACTCCTGCCTCAAAGCCTTAGAATACTGCTTTGCAACGCCTTGTGCTTTTTTTAGCAACTCTGTGCGCATCTCTTGGGTATTTTTATCGATTTGCTCAGGGGTAACAATTGCTTGCAAAGGCAATAATGGAAGCGTTAGCAAAGGATTTCTCCCCACTTCTACCCCCACCGCTTTTAGCAATTTTTCATAAGCGGTTTTTTGCTCAACACCAAAACTGCATTCAATCTCTTGGCTAGCACTAAACCCTACCCTGCGTCTATTGCGCTCATAATACACTTCTGGCGCATATCCATAGCTACCACCTGAACAAATCTCTTTATTTGCCTTTATCAGCCTAGAGACTGCCTCAAAAGTCTGCACCAAACTATCGCTTTGGTCATCATTTAGCTTAGGTAGCGCGCGCAATGCGTTGCTACCTTGTATGCGGATTTTTGCCTTAAATGTATCGGGCTGGGCTTTAGAGCGAACTTCCATTTCTTGGTTTATAGATAGTTTGCGCTCGGTTGCGATTTTGTTGTCATTTAGGGCAAATCCTAGCCATATACCGCATACAAACACGATAGCTACGACAGAGACTGCCACAATGAATTTTTTTGAGTCTAACATATTATGCTCCTTAGATTAAGCAATTTCATTAGCTAGATTTTGGTGTGGCTAATGATTTTGTAATTGCTTAAAAAATTTGTAGTTGCATTGTAGTCAAATAAACCTTAATATTTACTGAATATTTACTAATTATTTACTGAATATTAACTAAATATTTAATGCAGATTTACCATTAGATTTTGGGCTTAAAATGGCGTATTTTAGGGGGTTTGACAAAAAATGCAGTTGAAGTCTTGCCACAAATATTGCAAAAATTTTTGAAATATTTTTATGAATATTTTTAGATTTTGCTTGAATATTTGTTGATTTTTTATTGCCTTTTGTAGCAAAAATTTTTACAACATATCAAAAAAATATAGTCCAAAATCTAAAAAATCACACAATTACCAAAAATAACCTGAATTATTAAATCATCAACCATCATCAAATATCTTAAATCTAGCGATACAGATAGATTGTCATTTTTTCGCCTTTTAGGATTAGGCTTTTTTCCTCTTTGTGCGTGATTTCAAACACCCCATCAAGCCCACGCACAAGCCGAAATTCAAACCTTGTAACCTCTCTTGGCGTGCAAATCTTGCGCGTAGCACTACCCGGGATAATATCCAAATGCGTCCTATCATTCCACGAATACCGCGCATAATACGAGCCACAGCCACTCTCCCCTGAAATCCTATTTTCTTTTGCATCAAAATCCATTGTGGCGATTTTGTCGATTTGGGCTAGCTCATATATAGGCGTTGGCTGGCTATTATTGTTGGCATTATTGGCATTATTTTCGTTAGTATCTTGGCTATGTTGCTTTATTTTATCGGATTGCTGATTGGATTCTTGTGGTAAGCCATTTTTTAGGGATTCTTGTGCGTTTTGTGCTAGCACTTGAGGGGATAAAAACTCTTCGCCATTTTCGCTAGAGTTTTCACTAAAAACAACGATTTTTTGGATATACCATTCATTTGCAGGGAGGTTGCCCTGCGTGGCTTTGCGCTGGATAAAATCAAACAACGAACACCCGCTAAATCCACATATAATCGCTATATTTATCGCCATTAGTTTTAAGATATTTTTTTTTGTGTGTGTCAATTTTTTTCCTTTTTTTGTGGGGATTAGAAGTCGCATAAATCGCGTCTATATGGGGGCTAGCTAGAATGATTTGTGTTTATTTTTGCTTAGGCTTCATCGCAGGCTTTTATTCCACGACAAAAGCAAAATCTAATCCAAATTTTACAAAAATTTTACCAACATTTAGTTTTTCAAATGCTTGTAGCTTTCCAAATAGCTTGCAGTTTGCCAAATAGCTTTCCCAAAATCCATTAGCGAATTTTAGCTACGGATTTAGCGGATTTTGGTGCGCTCTAAGATTTTGCGACAAAGCGCGCTTGTGGTGAAATTGCATTTAAACGCGGGCTGTTCGCTAAAATCGCTAGGCGTTATGCTAAAAGCTACATTTTGATTCCCCGCAGTTGCGATTAGGCGATTTTTGCTAAAGATTAGTTGGCAGTTTGGGGTATTGCCAAAATCACTATTTTGCAACGAATTTTGCAACGAATTTTGCAACGAATTTTGCAACAGATTTAAGCTAGATTCTTGCATAGTCGCAAGTGGCATTGGGCTAAGCGTAAAAGAAGTATAAAGCAGTGAAAATCTCTCTTGCAAAGTCGCCAAAGACTGCGCTAGCTTAGCATAGCAAGATTTTTCTTTTATGTGCAAAAAGCTAGGGATTGCCACGACTAGCACGCCTAAAATAGAAATGACAAACACTAGCTCAATAAGGCTAAACGCGCTTTTTGTATGCCCTGTTTTGATTGCGCTTTTTTGCCTTGCAAAATCTAATCTAAGCGACAAAATCTAAACCCAAATAACCAAAATATTATGCAAAATCAAAGCAGTGAATCTTGCAAGTTGATTCTAAGAGGGTTTGGATAGGCTTTTAGTAGCTTTTGGCAAAGTGGCGAGCTAGATAGCGGGGCAATCTCTATATTTAGCGTTTGCGCATTTGCATCGATTATCACGCAGTTATTTTGCGTATCGATTGTGCCTTCTTTGCTTAGACGCACACCATTTCCCTGTGCTATCCAGCGCAGTGGGGATAGCCCTGCGATACGCATTATAAAATCGCCATTTAGGCTTGTGGCTAGATTGTCCTGCGTGGTGGCGGCTACTTGGATAGATGAGATGATGGCTTGAATGTCTTTATTTATGGCGGCATATTGCGCATCGGTGCGCGTGGCACTTAGCTTTGGGATAGCAATAGCGGCTAATATCCCAACCACAGCGATGACAAACACTAGCTCAATAAGGCTAAACGCGCTTTTGTAGTGTTTATGTAAGCGTTTGTGTGAATGTCTATTTATGCGTCTTGTTTTTTGTATTTGTTGCATATTTTTCCTTAATTATTTTTTGCTATTTTGCATTTTTGGTTGCGCGAAATTATGGGATTCTAGCCCAAAATCTTATCAAGCATTTTTTTGACAAACTCCGCACAGATTTTCGCGCTTGAGTCCAAAAACTCATCAAAACTCACATCAGCGCTACCATCAGCACTATCGCTGATAGAGCGAAACACACAAAAAGGCACGCCAAAGCTATCGCACACCACCGCCACACTAGCTCCCTCCATCTCCACTGCGTCCGCGCCAAAATTATCCACTAGCCATTGCTTTTTCTCCACACTATGCACAAACTCATCGCCTGAAGCGATTATCCCCTCTTTTAGCAGGATTTCGCCATTTTTTACGCCACATTCTGCGCTGTATTCTTGGGCGACAAGATTTGCTATGCCATTTAGAATCTTGCTAGATTCTACAAACAACTTGCTTTCAGGGATAAATCCTAGCGGATGCCCAAATGCGCTAATATCCACATCGTGCTGGCATAGCTTGGTGGCGATTAGCATATCGCCGATTTTTAGATTTGGGTTTAGCGCGCCTGCCACACCGCCAAAAATGATTGCCTCACAGCCAAAATGCGCTATCATCGTAGTAGCAGTCATCGCGCTATGGACTTTGCCTATTTTGCTATATGCGACATACAAAGTAGCATTTTTATACGGAATCTCATAGTAGATATTCCCACCCACAGCAAGCGCGGTATGCGTGGGAAAAAGATTTAACAACGGCGTAATTTCTTCTTGCATAGCACCGATGATGCCGATTTTTTGGTAGTTTGGTGCGATATTAGATTTTATACTAGATTCGTTATTATCGTGCATTTATTACTCCTTAGATATGCTTTTGGCTCTCTTTTGACTAGCGTTTTGTTGGCACGCTTTTTGTCGCATTTGATAGATTTTAGCCATTTTGCTGTATTTGGGCTATGGTGGCTTTTAGGGATTCTGTGTCGCTTACATTTAGCGTGGGTTTTTGGCTTAGCCGTTTGTTTAGCCCTTTTAGCACAGAGCCGTGTCCTAGCTCGATATAGGCATCTACTTCGTTATCTATGCTTTGGATAGATTGTTTGTATAGCACTGGGGAGGTTAGTTGTAGGCTTAGCAGTTTTAGGGCGTCTTTTGCGTTGTTGTAGGGTAGCGCATTGGCATTTGAGATGATAGGCAGTGCAAAGCTATCTTTTAGCATTGGTTTTAACAACGCTTCAAACTCGGCGTTCATAGGCTCTAGTAGCGGGCAGTGGCTAGCCACAGACATCGGCAGTAGTAGCACACGCTTAGCCCCCAAATCTTTTAACACATTTGTAGCAAAATCTAAATCCGCCTTTTTCCCCGCGCAAACGACTTGCCCATCGCCATTATAGTTTGCACACCATATTTGTTTGCCATCTTTTCGTAGATTCTCACACGCCTTCTCTAGCTTTGCGTCCTCTAGCCCCACGACTACAAGCATTCCTGCGTCTATGTTTTCGCAAGTTTTTTGCATTAGCTCGCCTCGTTTTTGCGTGAGGTATAGCCCATCTTCAAAGCCAATCCCTAATGCCACGCATAGCGCACTTATCTCGCCTAGCGAATGCCCTAGAGCAAATTTTGCCAAAAGTGGAGATTCTTGCTGCAAGATAGTGTGGGCGATTTGGCTTATCAAAAAAATCGCTGGCTGGGTGTATTGCGTTTGGTTTAATAAATCATTTTCGCTAAAAAGTAGCTTAGCAAAATCTAGTTTTAGCTTCTCGCTAGCTATGCCAAACATTTCCTTTGCGACTTCAAAATTTTCATAAAAATCTTTGCCCATACCGATGGCTTGAGAGCCTTGACCCGGGAAAATAAACGCATATTGCATAATTACCTCGCTTTAATGTTGTATTTTGTGCCTAATTTTTGCAAAACGCGTATTTTATCAATTTTTTGCTTAGAATTTCTTAGATTTTGTGTTTTTGTATGTTTTGATATAATATTTCAAAATTTTTCTTTATTTTTCACATTGCTTAAGGATTTTACTAAATGAAAAAACTAGATTTTGATTGCCCTATCTTTTTGGCTCAAAGCGACACCACAGCGGGATTTCTATGCGCCAATGCCACAAAGCTAAATGCCATAAAAAAGCGCGCGCAAAATCAAAAAATCCTGCTTGCATTAAGCGATTTTAGGGAGCTAAAATCGCGTTTTAGGATTCCGCCATTTGCCAAAAAAATCGTGCGAAATGCCAAAAAAACGAGCTTTATTTTGCCAAATAAAAAGAGTTTCCGCGTGGTAGCAAAATCTAAAATGCTAGATTTTACGCTAGATTTTACTATGGATTCTAGCGAGGCACATAGGGAGTTTTTATCCCATTTTGGAGGGCTTTATAGCACTTCGGCAAATGAGAGTGGCAAGCCGTTTAATCTAGCGTGGGCACTGCAAAATGCCGATATTGTCGTGCTAGATTCTAGGGGGATTTTTGAGGCAAAGCCTAGCAAAATCTACAAACTAGGCAAAAAGCGCGCTAAAATCCTGCGACACTAAATCACGCAAAATAAACACACTAAAATCTAGCCAAATCTAATCAAAATCCATACTAAAACAAAATCCAAAAGGTGCAAAAATGAGAATCGATAAATTTCTAAACTCTACAAATGTGGTAAAAACGCGCAAAATCGCCCAAGATATGTGCGCTTCAAGCGTGGTAGAGATAAATGGCATAGTCGCAAAAGCAAGCAAAGAAGTCAAAGTGGGCGATAAAATCACGCTAAGATTTTTAGAATCAACCAAAATCTATGAAGTCCTAGCAATCCCCGCTACAAAATCAATCCCCAAAGCAAAATCTAGCGAATACGCAAGGCTAATAAACTAAGGCAAATAAGCTAAATTTGCGAGTTTTTGGATTTTTTTGGGGGGCTTTTTTGGCTTTTTTTTTGGTTTTTTTGTGGTTTTTTTGTGGTTTTTATTGCGAAAGTAAAAATTTTTTTATTGCAAAGTAAATTTTGCTTTGTCATTAGTGGAATTTTGAGTGGGGTTTTGCTAGTGAGATTTTGCTTTTATCGCCATTGCAAACAAATGTTTTTCCGTCATTGCGAGCAAAAATGAGCGTAAGCGATTTTTTGCTAGGCAATCTATTTTGTCTATATTGCATTGTAGATTGCCACGCATTAGATTTTGCTAAAACGCAAAATCTAATTGCTCGCAATGACAAACTAGCAGGCGTTGTTCGCTCGCAATGACAGCAATGCAAAGTCTTTCAATGAGAGAATTTTCCACTCTCTTGCGGATTTGCACACTTCTTGTCCCCCCTCCCTTGCGGAGGGGGCTAGGGGGTGGGTATCTTGTCATACTGAGCGTAGCGAAGTATCTCAAAATGCCAATAAAAACAGAGATATTTCGCTCTCACGGACTCAATATGACAAAGAAACTTCCGTCATTGCGAGCGCAACTTGTTGCGCGTGGCAATCTATGACTTTTATCATTGCAAGAATTTTCAATGTTATTGCGAGATTTTGCGTTATAACCATTGCAAACAAATGTTTTTCCGTCATTGCGAGCAAAAATGAGCGTAAGCGAGTTTTTGCGTGGCAATCCACAAATCAATGCAAAAACCATAGATTGCCACGCGTTGCGTTGCAACGCTCGCAATGACAAATAGTAATCATAGATTGCCACGCATTAGATTTTGCTAAAACGCAAAATCTAATTGCTCGCAATGACAAACTAGGTAGCGTTATTTGCTCCGCAATGACAAAACTAGCAAGCGTTGTTTGCTCCGCAATGACGGAAGCAGAATCATTGTCTGCAATGACGAACATTTCTTTGTCATATTTTGGGTTTGTCATATTTAGGCGTTAAAAAGTTTAGGCGTTGAAAAGCCGAAATAACTCTTAAATATGCCAAATGTTTGCAAAGTGTTGGAACAACATTTGTATAAGCAAAAATACTAGATTTTATCGCCCAAATTTTTGGACAAAATTTTGGACAAAGTTCTTGGACAAAGCAAAGTTAAGCTTGGACAAAATTAAAGTTAGTCCAAAGTTAATCTCAAAGTTTAAGCTAAGGTAAATGTATCGTTTTTTGTTTTTTGTTATAATCACATTATTTTTGCATAAATACCAAATCAAAGCAAGACTATAAAAACAGATTGCGAGCGACACGCTAAGGAGTCATAATGAAACAAACTATACTCCATATACCAAAACCCACTACAAAATCCACCATCACACTAAGCACAGCCCTTGTGCTTGCGCTGTGCGGATTCTCTCATACTTCTAAGGCTACGGATATTACAAACTCTATTTATAACTTGCAAAATAAAAATGACGCAAATTCAGGGACTTTCTCTGTGGGTAGCACACGCACTTGGAGCACGGGTGGTGCTAGCTTCTCACAAACTTACACAAATGGCACACTTATCTTTGGAAATACCTCAACAACCCCCAAAAAAGATTCTAGCATTTGGTTTGGCGGCGATGGCTGGCAGAGCGGACTTGTAGGCTATATCGAAACCAAATTTAGCGCAAAAGACATTTACCTCACAGGCACGATTGGCGGGGGCAATGCGTGGGGCACAGGCGGAGGCGTGCAGCTAGATTTTGACTCTAGCGGTGGGTTTAGCGCGGAATCGCTAGATTTGAGGCTAAATCACGCAGGATTGCAATATAGCAATTTCTTTGTCAAAGCGACAAATGACATTAGCTTTAAAGATTCTAGTTTGCAGGCTAGCTCCGATGGCTTCAAAATGCACCTAACTAGCACAAATGGCGAAATTACGCTTGATAATACAAAAGTAAATTTTGGTGGCGAAGTAGGCATAACTTCAGGCAAAAATATCAACCTAAAGAACGGCACTTCTATCACTTCGCGGGGAAACACCATACGACTAAAGGCAGAAAATGGCTCTATCACGGGTAATGGAAATCTAGATTTCTCATCAGGCACGCCTATTTATGTGGGAGTGGTTGAGATTTTTGCAAAAGATAAAATCGAGCTAGGCACGACAAAACTGCAAGTAAATGCCTCTTCGCTTGTAGGCTCTATGGAGGGTAGAATCGAAGTCAAAACACAAGACGGAGAAAAAAATGATATTTCGTTTGACACATTAGAATTGGTAGGAAATAACGGAATCAGCGCGTTTGGCACTTACGCACATATCAAAGCAGGGGGAAGCATAAATGTCAAAACAAATGGCGCGATTTACTCAAATCGCGGGATAAACAACTCCACCGATACCGCAGGTAGATTTCGCGTAACGCTAGAAGCAGGCAAAGACATAACGCTAACTAACACAAATATTTCTCTGCTAAATCAGCTAGCAGGTATCGGCGCGCCCGATAGTATGACTATCAAAGCAGGGGGCAATCTAGAGCATAAAGGCACGATTTCGTTTCTAACCAAACAGCACACTTGGGAAGGGGCTATGCTAGATATTAGCGGTGTGAAAGGAAGCGCAAAGCTAGGAAATATCATAGGTTCAGCGTTTTATCTAAATGCAAATAAAGAACTAAGCGCAGATTCTATCCACATAAACGCTAGGCAGACAAATGGTGGATTTTGGGGCACAGGGACGCAGATATGGACAAAAGAGGGTGGCACATATACTTTTACAGATATGACATTAGGCGAATGCGGGCTTACTCCGTGGGGCTGGTGTGAGGTAGCAAATACCGCTAGGCTTAGCTTTTTTGGCACGAGCGGTGCGGATAGCAGTGGCGAGGGAGGCAGTGGCACAAACTCTTTTGTCAAAGACTCTACGCTAAATATCACAAATCTAAATCTAGGCACGATGGCAGGGCTATACGCTAGCAATATCCAAAACACAAATATAACAAATATCAATATGTCAAATCTCTCAACCGCTGTATTTCACAACCTAACCCTACAAGAGGGTGGCTCTATCACTATGGACGCCACAAGCCAAATCCAAGTAAAATCTAGGGCTTACGAGCCAAATACCACACCCATACTTGGCAAGGTTACGCTAAATGTAACGAATGGCACGCCATTTTTGTCCATCACCTACGCAGGCGAAAATTTGGAAAATCTAAATATCCAAGCAGGCAAGACTTATCGCTTCATAGACGCAGGCGAGATAGAATATATCCTAAAAAATGATGGCACAACAAGTAGCCCATTTCACTGCACAGATGACACAGAAAAATGCCCTATCATAAAGCAAATGGTGGGAATCTATGCGAAGGATAAAGATTCTAGCAGATTAGATTTTGGCTCTAGCACTGCGGATAATTTTTTGCGACTAGAAAAAGCGGGGCTAAAGTTTGAAAAAGTCGCAGACTACTCCACCATAGGCATAAAAGCCACCGCCATAGACTACAAAAACCCCTATGACATCGATGATATACGATACTATATCTGGCAAAAAGGTGGCGATGAAGCAGTCGCCAAAATCGGCGAAATCTCAAAAGGTGCGCAAGAAAAGAAAACCACGCAAACAAGACTAAACAGCACAACTGCGCAAAACAAAGACGCCACAGAATCTACCACAATCGACAAAGTCTATACCATAGCGGGCAAAGGGGATTTTACCCAAAGTGAATTAGCAAATTGCACGACAGAGAGTTGCAAAAAATTGAGCGAACAAGAAAAAAATAGCGCGGTAGAAAAGCAAGTAACCCACCTAGAATCCGATATTTTCAAATGGTTTGATGTCCTAGCTTTGCACCAAAAGGGCGTAACTTGGACGGCTACAAATATGCTAAATTATGATTTGAGTTTCTTTGAAAAGACAGCCAAACAGCTAAACAATACGCTTGAACAGCTAGTATCCACCGAGCGCAAGTCAAATGCTGCATCTTCTGTGCGTTTTGCCTCTGATTTGGCAAAAGCCCAAAGGCTAGTAAAACTAGCTAGAATCGACAAAGAAGATGAAGACTACCGCTTCGCAGAGCTTTTGGCACAAAAGCGATATGCTGCAAGCGGAGGGATAAAAAGCGATGCGGGGGGAGTGGATTTTGGATTTTTGTATAAATTCTCAAATCGCCACGAGTTTTATAACAACCTCTGGGCAAACGCACTAGGAAGTGCTAGCTTTGTCGATGGCGGGTATGGCACGCTATATGGCGCAAATGTGGGGTATGATAGGTTTGTCCCGCTTGGAGAAAATGGAATCATACTAGGGCTAGTCGCTTCCTATGGCTATGGCAACTACAATGCGGACTTGCTAAAAAACCAAAGCCACAATATAAACGCAGGAATCTACTCCCGCACGATGCTAAAAAACAATGAAATCGATGTCAATGTAGGCTACACTATCGGTATGAATAGCGAAGACTTAGTAACGCGCCAAAATGTATGGCTATCTAGCCTAGACCAAAGCTACAAATACAACACGCACACCATAAACGCCAATGCAAACTACGGCTATATATTTAGCACAAAATCTAGCGGATTTGTGTTTAAGCCAAATGTTGGGGTTAGCTACTATCATATATTTACAGGCGCGCTAAACGCAGAATCCAAACAAATAACAAGTGCTGATAATCCAAACGCCCCAGCGCAAAATCTAGCCGTCCAATCCCCTGAAAGCGAGCGTGATTTAATCGCGCTAAATCTAGCCCTAGAAACAAGACAATATCTAAGCAAAGGCTCATATTGGTTTGTAAATGTCGGTGCGCAAAAAGATATGTTTGTAACAGGTGGCGAAATCCTGCAAGTGCGATTTGTAGGCGAAGAGTCGCTAAACTACAAAAAAAGCGACAATCTAAACACATTTGTCCTAGCGAGCGCAGGTGGGGAAGTCCAGCTAGGGAGGCGAATGTTTGTAAATTTTTCACTTGGTGGCAAAGCAGGGCTTAGCTACAAAGATATAGGCGTGCAAGCAAATCTAGGTAGCAGAATCGTATTTTAGGGAGTTTTGGAGTTTTTGATTTTGTGAGGGGGTTATGGTTTTTGTATATGTGGGATTTTTTTGTGCTAAATTTGTGGGTTTGGGGTTTTTGCGTGAGGTTTGATTTTATTAGTTTTTTACAAGTTTGGGTTTTGGCAGGATTAGATTTTGAAAGTTTAGTTTTTGGCAGAATTAGATTTTGGTAATCTTAGATTTTGCAAGGTTAGTTTGTGTAGGCTTAGATTTTTTTGCAAGACTAGATTTTGTAAGTTTGGATTTTGCAAATTTAGATTTTGGTAATCTTAAATTTTAAAAGCTAGTTTTGTGAAAGTTTAGGTTTTTTTGAAGTTGGTTTTTTATGTGTTTTTGGCATATTAGATTTTGGCTATACTTCGCGATTAGTCGGCATTGTTGCGCTTTTCAAAAACTTTTTTTTGATTTTCTAAGATTTTGCTTTATCGCCCATTTTTTTTACACCAAAGCAAGCAATGCTAGGATAATCTTAGCCAAAAAACGACTAAGCTATCCTAGCACAAAATCAAAATCTAAAATGTATAAGAATATCCTAGCGTGATGATAAGATTTCTCAACTCATTTTTTGTAGTAGTTCCGTTTGCTGTATCAGTAGTGGTAAGCGTAGTGGCAAGAGTTGGGATTCTAAAGTTTAAGCTAGCATTATGATGCTTGCCCATATATACTTCTAGCCCCGCATTTACAGGCAGGACAAAACCATTTGCAGTATTTGTTGTGGTAGTTGTGGTGGTATTTGTAGCTTCATCTGTGGTAGATGCGGTATTATTTGTTGTAGCATAGCCCGCACCTATACCCACAAACGCGCCCAATCCCACTCCATTCACATCAAAAAACTTAAACGCCACATCGACATTTGCCGCGACTTGATGATGAGAATTTAGACTTGGTGTAGCAGCGGTTGTTCCGCTAGCAGGAGTTTTTGTAATGTTATTTGTATAACCATACGCATAAGTATAGCTTGCATATCCACGCAAACCCACCCATTTATTGAAAAAATGCGTATATCCTAACTTTGCACCAATATTTCCTAATGCAAAATTGTCGGTTCGTGTAGTCTTAGTTATCTGATTTGTAGTAGCATCTTTATCATCAACAATTTGAAATATCGCGCTATACCCAAGCTCCGCGCCCAAGAAAAATCCGCTAGCAGAATCTTTGGCTTCTTTTGGAGGTTTTTGCGCAGGGGCAGCTATGCTAATCCCCCCCCCCCAACAAAAACGCCATACTCGCCATAGCGACAACTCTTTTTCCTAAAAATTTTTGCACTTTCATAGTGCCTCCTTATGTGAAATTTAGAGGCAAGATTATATAACTTAGAAAGTTAATAGCAAGTTAAGCCAAATCAATAAAATCTAATCTTTTATCAAATTTATATAATCTTTAGATAATCATTTTTTACGCATTATTTTGTGGATTATCCCAACTGATTTTATGGATTACCACTTTTATGAGTTACCACACATTTGTTTGTCTTATTTTGTTTGTTTGTTTGTTTGCTTGTTTTGTTTTTTTTTTTTTTGTTTTTTGTGTTTTTGATTCTTGCGCTTTTTGGGGATTATCACGCTTTTTTTTGATTCTCACTTTTTTGTGGATTCTCACGCTCTTTATGGATTCTCACATTTTTTTGTAGATTCTCACTTTTTTTTGATTCTCATTTTTGCGTGAATTCTCACAAATCCACGCAACGCGCAAAAACTTGCCACGCAAAATCTAACGATTTTCTAAAAAACCTGCGCTTACGCTCATTGTTGCTCGCAATGACAAAAAACCCACCCCCTAGCCCCCTCCGCAAGGGAGGGGGAAAAGCGTGCGCATCTGCAAGAGAGTGGAAAATTCTGTCATTGTGAGATTTTGCAATGCCGTCATTGCGAGCGGATTTGAAAAATCCGCGTGGCAATCTACTTTGTCTATATTAAAATGTGGATTGCCACGCAAATGCTACTTTTTACAAAGTCGCATTTGCTCGCAATGACGAAAGTTTCTTTGTCATATTGGAGCGCGTGAGCGCGAAATATCTCTGTTTGAGTTTTGAATTTTTGAGATACTTCGCTTGTCCTTAAGTATGACAAAATTTTTTTGTGGATTGCCACGAATCTATGCTTTTTGACAAAGTCGCAGATTCTCGCAATGACAGAATGTTTGTCGTATGGCAAGCGGATAGATTGCCACGATTCTGCTACCGCAGAATCTCGCAATGACAAATTGGAGAGCGTTACTTATCGCAATGACGGAAACGGAATTATTACCCACAATGACAGCTGTGGAATCTAAAAACACCCAACCCCTAACCCCCTCCGCAAGGGAGGGGGACAAAAAGAAAATTCTCACAATGACAATAAGAGTGTGGATTGCCGCGCGTTGCATTGCAGCGCTCGCAATGACGGCGGAGGGGTGGATTGCTATGCAAGGCAAAGCCAACCCTTTATTTTACTCTCCACAAAGGGGACTAATGGTAAAATCCGTAGCGATGGAGATGGATTTTGTATATTATGGAACTTGGATATTGGGGAATCTGGATATTTTGGCTTTGTCAAAACAAAAATATCACAAAGACTAAGTCTTTTTTGAAACAAAAAATCTTAAAAACAATATTTAAAAGCCACGGTGCCTTTTGTGCCATAATACCCGCGTGTGTCGCCATTTAGATAGATTCCGTATTGGATTGTCATTTTTTCATTTAAACTATGCGTGCCGATAAAAAATCCCTGCGCTTCAAAGGCGTTGTTGTTGATGATAAAATCTAGCATTGTGCTAGATTTTGCAAAGCTAATTTGCGCGCTTTTTTGCGAGTGGATTTTTTGCACTCCGCTAAATCCTAGCGTGTAAAATCCATTTTTGCCAAACGCCACATATTCTAACCCCGCTCCAATATGCCCAAAAATATCGCTAAATCCATCTCCGCGAAACTCCTCCCCACGCCAATCGCTACCTTTGCTAAGCCCTAGTTTTGCGATTATCACGGGTTTTAGTATATGTTCATTTAGCAGCGAAATATTGTATTTATAATAATTGCTCCACAATCCCCCAAACACCGAGCTTTTTAGGTTGTCCCCAAATGCGCTAGATTCTAGTGAATTGTAGGCAAATGATAGATTTGATTCAAATTCGCTTTTGGAAAATTGCGTGTGTAGATATACGCCACCGCTTGTGATTATGCCATTTTGCTTTGCGCTTTTTTGCAGTAGCACCGAGCCGCCAAAGCTAGCCATTACGCCTAAAATCGTGTTGTTTATCAGCCTATCATAGCCCACACTTGCACCATAAAACGCTAGATTTAGCCCCGCAGAGCCAGCATATCCGCCAAGCGCACTAGCCCACGCGCTATTTGGGTATGGGTTTAGTTTTGTCGCTTTATGTTGTTTTTTGATTCCGCCTAGAAAGAGGCTAGATTCTAGCTCATCGCTAGGATTTACAAAATCGCTTTGCGTGGAGTTTATCGCGTTGTAGGATTTTGCGTGTGATTTTTTGGTAGATTTTGAGGCTATCAAAGAGGCAGTGGCGATTTTTTGCATTATAGGATTTTGTGTTGGATTTTGCTTGCTTGCAAGGCGCACCTGCATAATCCGCATTTGCGCACTCATTTGGCTATTTTGCAAAATCGAAGAGATATTTTGAGAGCTGTTTTGCCTAGCGATTTCTTGCATCGTGTTTTCATATTTAGATAGAGTGGATTCTAGTTTGGAGTAGGATTCTGTGCGAGCGGCAATGTCGATATTTTCATCATTTGGATTATGCTCGATTAGGGCTTTTAGGGTTTGGGTATGTGCGTTTTTTATATGCTTGCTTAGCTCGCTAAAACTGCTTGGATTGGATTCTAAAAATTTCACCACAAGGGCGTTATTATCAAATTTGCTTACAATGTAGAGTTTTTCAAGTTCGTTAATTCCACCACCAAAGTGAAAATCTATGCGTTTATCAGCGCGATTATCACTCACGCTTCCTGCGCTTAAAATCGTGTAGTATTTATCAAGCGTTAGATTTGCCCCGCCCTTTTTCACGCTAGAATCAAGCGTTATGTTGATTTTGGCATTCTCGCCAAAAGAGAGATTTTTGTTTTCAAATTTTAAGGTTTCAAAGCGTGAATCATCTGTCGTTGCATTTTGTGTTTTGCCTACATTATCAAGCGTTAGATTTCCATTTATCGTAGAATCTACGCCAATGGTTTTTGTGCTATTTTGCGTATAGCTTACATTTTCAAAAATTGCGCGTCCATTGCCATTGCTAGAAAATGTTGTGTTATTGCCAAAATCCCAAGAATTTATATTTATGCTCCCTCCACTGCTTAAATCAATGGTTGCTATATTTTTTGCATTTGCGCTAGAATCTGCTAGATTTAGCGTTAGATTCCCGCTTGCAACTTTTAGATTTGTTATTTCAAGTTTAGAATCTTTATCCGCAGTGATAATGCTAGAATCTGCGCCGTTAAAAGTGAGATTTGTGGCTTTTAGCGTGGTAGATTGCGCGTTTTGCGTAGGTTGCGTGCCTTGCGTGGATTTTAGGATAATTTTTTTGCCACTCAAAGTTATGTCATTGCCTAGCATTATATTTGCGCCATTTTTTAGCGTGATATTATCGCCTATAATGGTGCTAAGTCCGCTTGTGATATTTCCGCCCTCAAAGATAAAATTTTTCACATTCACATTCGCGCTAGAATCCACATTTAGCGTAAGTTGCGATAGATTTTTTGCATTGATTGTATCTGCGCTAAGCGTGGAAGTGCCTTGCAAATTGATAGCGTTATGCGTAGAATCTAGCGTGATATTTCGCGCTATAAGATTCGCACTCCCGCTTAAATCCACGCTTGAGGTGATAGAATCTAGCGCGGTGGTATCAACCACGCTAGAACTACTCGCGCTAATCTTGCCACTAAAATTCACACTTGGCATATTTTCGCTAGGTTTATCACTAGGCGCAGGCGTGAAATCGCTAGGAATCGTATTTAGCGTGATTTGCGCGTTTGCACCGCTTGCATTTATGTCAAACTTTTTATCCCCGCTTAGAAAAATATTTAGCGTAGAATCATTGCCATTGACTTTGACATTTGTATTTTGATTATTCGCATTGGTTAGTGTTGCCTCGCTATCAAGCAAAAGAATCCCATTTTTCACATTATCAAATTCGATTTTTGGCGTGCTAATCTCACTTTTTCCCCACAAAATCACTTGGGCTTTTTCTAAATTTTCTGCTTTTAGATTCTCACTCAATGTGAGTTTCGTAGGATTTTGTGAGGCATTATTTTGACTAGAATCCAAATATACAAGATTTTTTAGCGCGTTTGGATTTGTGCTAGGATTTATCGCATTGCCGTTTGTGTCTTTTAGCGTTAGGCTTTGCGCACTCAAAGTCGCGCTATCAAATAATGAGACATTTGCAACTAAACTTTTTTGACTGCTTGTAATGCTAGATTTTGTCGCCTCAATGTCATAGTTTTGCGTTTTGTCAATGTGGATAGAATCTAGCGCGGCTAAATCCAAACTCTCCACGCTATCAAAGATAAATTTTTGGGTTACTTTTAGTCTTGCGTTGTTTGCGGTGTTGTTGTCAAAAATATTGCTTAAATCGCTTTGACTTAGATTTTGCAATTTTAGATTTTTTATATTTGCACTCGCCTTACTATCTAGCTTTATCGTATTTGATTTTTCAATGGTAAGAAAATCCGCTTCTAGTTTCGCGCCATTTTGCAAATCCAAACTTGCGTTAAAATCCCAAATGCTTGATTGAATGCTCCCGCCATTTGCGGTGATTTTGCCTTTGTAGTGTATGGTTTGATTTGCGATTTCTTGCATTTCATCGCTTAAATCCCCGCCCTCAACCTTTTGATAATACCCAAAGCCACTGCCGTTGATATTTGCGCCGTCTTTGTTGTCGATAAAATGCTTCACGCCACCGCCAAATTTGATTGTCGAATTGCCCGAAGCGTTGATATGAGATTCTAGCGTAGCATTGCGCCCAAGTGTAAGATTCGCGTTTGTAAGCGTAATGCCATGCGTGAATTTAAAAATTCTATCGTCCCAATCAGGTTGGTTAAGCGTGGAGGGCTTACTTAAATCCATATATTCAGGCATTGCCTTACTCGTGCCTGCTTCGGCGTTTTTGATTTGCTCGCGGATTGTTGCATCGCTTATTATGGCGTGCGTGGTGGCGTGCCCTTGCAGGGCGATATTTGCATTTTCCACGCTTAAACTTCCACTTGAGTTGATATTTCCATCAAAAATTAGAAAAGCCCCCTCCCTTGCGGAGGGGGTTTGGGGGTGGGTATTTTGCGTGGTTTTATTGCCTTTGTGGATAATATCAATATTTGCAAGATTGCCGTTTTGATTGCTTGACCCACCCCCTTTGTCCCCCTCCGCCACATTTTGTGTTTTTGGATATGGGGAAATCCCTATGCTTGCGTGGATAATCGTATCGGCTTTGTTTGTTGTCTTGTTGCCGTCCGCATAGCCAAAGCCCTCAATCTCAAGCGTAGATTTTGCACTCGTGGCGGAATTTGTGAGAATCGCGTTTTTGTCATTTGCTGCAATGGTGTTAAGTTTTAAACTATTGCCACCTAAATCTAGCACCCCTCCGCCACTGCCAAAGTAGATTCCCATTTCGCTAGATTTGCTTTGCGATAATGTGTAGGAATTTGCGCCGTTTGCACCGCTAGAAACTTTGAGTGCGCCGATTGCTTCTGCCTTGCCGTTTTTTAACTCCAATGCACCTCGCCCGCTTGTGATATAGATATTTTCAAACGCTTTTTTATCAGTATCTAGCGTAACTTTGCCCTCGCCGATTTTGAGATAGCCCAGATTTTCATTTGCGTTTGTGGGCGTGTAGTTTGTTTTGATGATGAGCGTGCCTTGCCCGATTTTGTGGAGAGAATCGCCACTTTGATTGTGTAAGTGCCACTCCACTTCGACATTTTGCCCTATATCAAGCCCCGAACCTTTGAAAAAGTAATTTTTTCCGCTTTCATTTGTAAAATTATAAGTCGTTTTTGTCTCTGCATTTGCAAACACAAATCCCCCCGCATAACCGCTTTGCATTCTGTCAATGTCTGATTTTACTTCAATACTTCCTCCACCGCTGAAAATCAAATCTTTGTTGTTTTGCAAAGTTGTATTGCCTAGTTGCAAATTACTTCCCACAGGTTTTTGCAAAATGAAATTTGAGCCATTTAAATTTATATTTTGCTCAAAATGTTGTTGATAATCTGCAAAATCTTTGTTTGATACGAAACTCACTTCGGCACGATTTACCCCCGAAGTAGCCCTAGAAGTAACGCCTAGCAAAATCCATTTATTATTTTTGCTATCAAAGGCATAGATTCCACTTCCGCTATCCCCTGAAGTAATGCGGTTGTTAAAATCCCCACTTGGATTGTAATAATACAAAATCCCGCGAGAATCACCTATCGCACCTGCTTGATAGACAAGATTTTCATACACGCTAGAATCTATGCCCAAAATCCCAAATCCCCCGCCCTTCATCGAGCCATTTTGAGGAAGATTTATGTTTTTTATTGGGTTACTACTCCAGCGCAAATCCATAATCCCACTCCCCGCTTGATAAATATACACATTGCCATTAGAATCTTTTAGTTTTTCAAGCTCGTTTTTGAAAGTCTCTAAATTCTTAGCTTCATTTGCAATGCTTGAAGTATCGCCCTGCTTGGTGCTATTGGCAATATTTAGCATACTTGCCTGCCCCTCGATAATGTATTTATTTAAGCGCAGGAATTTTTCATCACGCCCATAGGGCTTAGAAATGCCCATAATGCTATTATTAGATTCTAGGGGTTGGCTTGCAAGATTATATTTTGTAAGCCCCCATTGTCGTAGCTCATCGATACTCTCGGGGCTACTCACATGATTTGCCGTTACGACAAATCCACGCCCAACGCTTGTTAAAGAGCCATAATTGCTCGAAGCAGAAAAATTTGGCACATTTGGAATGCTAAATTCTGTGCCATCTTTGCCCGTGATTTGCACTCCATTTGGATTTTGCGCGCCCTCTTTGAAAACCCCCTTATTTTGCCCAAAATCTAAAAAATCTCGGTAGTAAAAATTGCTGATATTTATGCTTTGAGCATTTGCAAAAGGCGCGATAATCCCCGCTAAAATATATGCAAACACTGCGATTTTTATTATGTTTTGCATATTGTTCCTTTTATGGATTTTGCATAGATTTTGCGCTACTTTTTTTAAAATCTAATCCCCCAAATTTATCACTTGGCTTTTGACATTGTGCGGGATTTTGCTTTTGTCCCATTGGCGATTTTTATATACCGAATTTACCTCGCTAGATTCTGCCCCGCTCTCTTGTGGTATCAAATCGCTCTCAATCATATTTTTTGTAATGTGCTTTGGCTGCTTTTTTTTGCTAGCAAACCAGCTTCTTTTTTCTTTTTTGGGTTTTTGTGAGATTTGTTTTTCATACTCGTTTTGCTCGCTTTGGGTGGCTAGATTTTGCGTGCTTTGGGTGGCTTGCGGATTTTGGGTGCTTTGTGGGGCTTGTGTGCTTTGTTGAGATGATTGCATAGGATTTTGTATCATTTGTGGATTTTGGTTGGCTTGTGGGGATTGCATAGCGGGCGGGGCTTGGAGTATGGATTTTGGCTGGCTAAAGCGCACTTTTTTTATGATATTGCCATTTTTTAGCACCATATAGCCGATTATGATACTGCGCTTATAATCCACCATTTCTACAAGCACTTCGCCCTCTCCCAAAACCACCTGCTCACTTTGTGCCTTGCAAAACGAAGCAAACGAAGCAAACGCCATAAACGCCACAAATACAAGCGACATAAACAACGCCTTGCGAAAATCTACTATATGCTTTATCAACATTATCTATCCTTTTTTATCAAATCATTTAAGGCAATTTTGATGAAGTTTTTACCTTGCGTATTATATAATAATTATTCGTTTATTAGCATTTGCTAAGAAATCAAAATCCACACCAAAAGGGACACAAATGACATACATAAGCACACATAACGCACCTCAAGCGATTGGTCCATACTCACAGGGAATCTTTTTAGATTTGGCTAATAACGGACTTATTTTTACATCAGGGGCAATCGCACTTATGCCAAATGGAGAATTTATAGATGGCGATATTGTCGCACAGACAAAGCAGGTGATGCAAAATCTACAAGCAATACTAAAAGAGGCTGGCTCTAGCCTAGATAAAGTCATAAAAACCACTTGCTATCTAGCAAATATGGAGGATTTTAGCGCGTTTAACGCAGAATATGAAAAAGCCTTTGGCTCTCACAAACCCGCTCGCACGACTATCGGGGTAAAAAGCCTGCCAAAAAATGCCCTTGTAGAAGTGGAGTGCATAGCGACAAAATAAGCTAATGGCAACTAACCAAAATCAACGATAAAGCAGACTTAAAAGCAGTTTTAAAAACAAACTTAAAAATAAACTTAAAAATAAATTTGGCTTACAAAATCTAATCGTTTGCAAGATTTTGCCATTTTAGATTTTTAGATTTTGTGCTTTTATGCTTTTGACAAAATGGCGCGTGTTTTTTGCGAAGTGTGAATTGTGTGTGAAGTGTGCGCTGTGTGTGCCTTGACAAAACGCGTGCTTTATTTTTGGCTCGTGCTAGATTTTGCGCTATTGTCGTTTGCCAAAAGTATTTGCATACACCATATTTCGCACATCAAAAATATCATCTTTTGGTGGCTCTATGCCCTCTGGCAAGACACTTGGCATAAACACCTCACCATTGCACTCATAGCCACTAAAAGCGTTTATTTTTAGCTCGCCTAGCGTGATTTTCTCTCGCTTGATTTTTTCTCCACTATCATTTGTCTCTGCCCATAGGCTAGCAGTATCGCTTAGAGAGTCCCCATCTTGTGCTATTTCAAGCACTAGGCTAAAACTTACCGCGCTATGTTCTACCTGCTTTTTAAAATTAGATTCTAAAAAATCTTTGCCTGCTTCTTCTAGCTCTTTTGAATTTAGATATTTTATACCACTTTTTGGCACAAAGCTAAATCTAGCAGGCACTAGCTTTCCATTAGATTGTTTGAAAAAAAATGTATGCACGCTATGATAGGCATTGTTTGCAAAGCTAGGGCTTACCCCAAGCGTGCCTATCTCACGCGCAAAATTGACAAAAGATTGCACACCCTCGCGCTTTTTGGCGGCTTCTTCAGCGGTGATTTTGCCCTGCTTTTGCTCCACATTTATTTGCATAAACTCGATAAACTCCCTCGCATTTTTGGCAAAATTTATACGCGCATTTGTCATAGCGATTTCCCAAAAATCGCTATTTTGGCTACCCTCTTTTGATTGCATTTTGATTGCCATTGCGCGTGATTTGGTTTTGTCATTTTGCTCATTGCCACCGAGTGAAAATCTTACCTTTGCCTCCACAGATTCTACGCTATTTTTTTGGCTTTTTTGGTGCAAAAGCGGGATAGCAAAATCCTTTGTCGCTTTTTGATTTGGGATAAATTCCCCGCTAGCACAAAATCCTTTCGTGTGATTGATTTTTTTGTGTGGCTTAGTGGCTTCGCCATTTAGCTCATAAAACAAATCTGTGATTTTTTGTGCCGCTTTTTCATCACTTAGGCTTTCATTATTTAGCGGATTTTGCGCATTTAGCGTCATCATCACTCCAAATGTCAAACCCATATAAACGATAAAATGTTTCATCTTTTTTCCTTTTATTTTTTATGATAATTTTGCTTTTTTAAGCAAAATTATTTGACTAGCTCGCCACCCCACGCCAAAATCACAACTAATGGCGCAACATAACGAATGATAAAAAACCACACGCTAAACGCCCTAGCTGATAAAAAGTGGCTTGTGATTTTTGCCACCTTTTCTTTGCCGATAAACCAGCCTACAAACACCACGCTAAGTAGCGCGCCAAGTGGCATCACAATATCTGAACTAGCTTTATCCACCAAGTCAAAAAGCCCTTTGCCAAATACACTTAGCATACTTGCATAATCTTTGTGCAAAGAAAAAATCAATGCTAAGCCCACCACATAGATGACTGCCATAATCGCCCAAGTGCTTTTTAAGCGCGAAAATCCATATCGCTGGACAAAAAACATCACACTAGGCTCTAGTAACGATATAGTCGAGGTAATCCCCGCAAACGCCAATCCTAGAAAAAATAGCACAGAGATTATCACCCCACCTAAACCCATTTTGCTAAACACAATAGGCAATGCTTTAAACACAAGTCCCGCACCTTGCGTGGCTTCTACGCCGTGCTCAAAGACAAATGTAAAAATCATAAGCCCCGCGATAAGCGAAATCGCAATCCCACAAAGACATACATAAAGCGCGGATTCTAGTAAGTTTGCATTTGGCTTCGTGCTAGCAGAATAGCTAATGATAATCCCAACACCCAAACTTAGCGAAAAGCACATCTGCCCCATCGCTGCGACAACCACATCTGCGGTAATGTCATAATATTTAAAATCAAACAAAAAATGCACAGAGCGCATAAAGCTAGGCTGAAAACTCGCATACACCAAAAGCCCGATAAAAATGATAAAAAGCAATGGCATAAGCACGACATTTAGCCGCTCTATCCCCTCTCTTATCCCAAATGACACAACTAATGCCGTGATAAACGCCACCGCGCTAAATCCCAAAATCTGCGCCCAAATATTGACACTCAAAAGCGAGCCAAATACCCAATCTGCCTCATTTGCATTGCTAGGCAAATCCATACTCACACTCACAAGATAATACAGCACCCACCCTAGCACAATCATATAAAAAGTGAGGATAAAAGGACCGCCAATCAGCACAAATCCAGCATATCGCCACGATTTTGATTTGCTAGAATCTAGCTCCCTAAACGCATCGGCGGTGTTTTTTTGCGTGTAGTTGCCAATCAGCATTTCGCCAATCAACATAGCAATCCCCGCTATAAGCGTAAGTGCCAAAAAAAGTAGCACAAACGCGCCACCGCCATTTGTCCCAGCCATATATGGAAATCGCCAAATATGCCCCAAACCAATAGAGCTACCAAGCGTAGCTAAGATAAAACCGATTTTAGAAAATCCACTCATTTTATTGTCCTTAAAAATTATATGTTGGAATGAAATATACTGCTTAATCAAACACAAAAAACATTATACACTACTGCTACTACTGCCAAATTTTTATAATACCATTGACATTATAAAATCCATTACCAAGCATTAGATTTTGCCAAAATCTAATGCTTTTTGATAACCCAAATGCAAAATCTAACTAAATGCTTAGAGCAATCTTTGTCATCACATAGCTTCTATCGATTGCCTTGCCACGCGAGATTTCGCCACCACTGCCTGCGAAATCCGTATTCAACGATTTATTATCAAACACCACGCTTGTATAATAATTGCCAATTACGCTAAAAGCGACATTTTTTGTCAAAGCAAAATCTAGGCTAAGTTTTAGGCTATATTCATCTAATGCTTTCGCGCTATTTATATTTGTCGTGTAGCGAAAATCTAGCCCCGCTTCAAATCCTTGCAAAAATCGCGCTAGATTTTCATAGCTTGCCTTTGTGAATACAAATGCACTTAGCGCGTCTTTATACACGATACCATTTAGCGATGGACCTACGCCATAGACGCTATTATCCCAGATATTTACACCTAGTGGCGAGCCATATAGCCCAACCCTTGCGTGAGATAGCCCGATATTTTTATACGCTGCGATTCCTAGCAGGTATTCGCCCTTTTTGCCTGTGTAAAATCTAAAATCCTGCCTAGCTAAAATGCTAGAAGTAAAGCCCTCTTTTGCGCCGTTTTGATTACGCAAAAAACCTCCCAAAAGTGGCGCGACATTCATTTTTAGGCTATCATAGATGGGGAAAATCACATTTAGCCTAGTATGCGTGCTAAATCCTTTTTTATCGCTAGATTCGCCATTTGCGCGCTCAAAATCTAGCTTCATATCTAGCCCAGGTGCGCTATATTCGCTGATACCATAATAATAAAACGCATTTATGTCAAATTTGCCCCTTTCGCCCAAAAGCGCGTATCCTCCAAACTGCGCTCCTAGCAGTCCATTTGGCGCGTAGCTTTGCGTAAAATCCCAAAAAAATCCATCGCCTAGCAATGCAAACGCGCTTGCCCCCTCCAAACGCCCATAGATTCCGCCTTTGTCAAATTTGGCAAAATCCCCTTTTATATCCGCACCTTCCATTAACCCCACGATATAGTTGCTATCATCGTGCATAAATCGTCCTGCTTTTAGGCTTATATGCTCGCTATCATAAGCGATATGTGCGTTGTGAATGTAGAAATTATGCGTATTTGTCGCACTAGCACTTTTGTCCCCACGATAGCCCGCATAGTAGCCTATATAGTTGTATCCTAGCCCTGCATCGCCTGCAAATCTTGCTTTGCGCGTAGAGTCATAAGCTAGCCCAGCTCCAGCACCCCCTAGCTCGATTTTTAGCGTAGAATCATTGGCAAATTTATGCGCATAGATTCCGCTTATTGTGCCTAAAATATAGCCATAGCTATCGGTTGGCGATACTCCGTTATAAAATCCAAACTTATTAAACGCTTCTAGCTCTCCGCTAAAAGAGAAAGGGTGAGATTCTTCCACGCTTTGGCTAGCGATAGCCGCTGTGCTAAGCACGCTAGCGACAACAAAACCCAAAAACCCAAGAAAAGATTTCGCTTTCATCTCTTGTCTCATTGTGAGAATCTCCTTTTTTGCAAAATTTGTTTGTGATTATTTTTGTCGATTTTGCTAGTCAAATATTTTAAAATAATCACGGCAAAATTATAATCTAAAATATTTAAGATTTTGCGGTGTAAAACGCGCATTGCGATAAAATACCAAAAGCGTAAAAAATGAAATAATCATAAAACGATGAGGTAAAAAATCATTTGACTTTGATAAGATTTTGCTTGCAAGATTTTGTTTGTTAAGTTTTTGCAAAAAAAATATCAAATGCAAAAACCAAAAATAACCACAAAAAAGCAATATTTTAAAACGATGCAAAAAGGCACAAAATGCTAGATTTTATTGATTTTGATTCGTTGGGTTTATGGCTTGTGTTTGTAAGCGCGATTAGCCTATCTTTTAGCCATTGCGGGGGAATGTGTGGGAGCATAGTCATCGCTTATACAAGTATCAAAAATGCCAAAAATCCTAAAATCTTATCCATAAAATCATTTTTTTCGCATATTGCTTATAATCTTGGGCGACTTTGTAGCTATGTCATTATTGGCATTGTTTTTGCATTTTTGGGTGAGGGAGTGGCATTTAGCTTTTTTGCGCGCTCTTTTTTAGAAATCTTTATAGGGATTTTGCTGGTGGGGTATGCGATTTGTTTTGCGTTTTTTCCAAAAGTGTTGCGAGCGATAGAGCCAAATCTATCAAAAGCGGGGATTTTTGGACAGATTTTTGGGAGATTGCTATTTTCTCCAAATGTGGCTAGCTATTTTGCGCTAGGGATTTTGAGTGGATTTTTGCCCTGCGGGGTCGTGTATTTTTTTGCGCTAAATGCGCTAAATGCAGGGTTAGCAGGCACGCAAGCGATTTTTAGCTCTGTTGTGATTATGGTGGTGTTTTGGGCTGGGACTTTGCCCCTTATGCTTGGCATTGGCACGATAAGCAATGCGATAAAATCATACCAACACATATTTTTTAAAATCAGCTTTTTGCTTATGCTTAGCGTTGGTTTATTTAGTATTTATAAAGGCATTATTAGCAATTAGACAAATTTTGGATAAAATAGACACATTTTATATAAGTTGAGAGGTGGCAATGAATAAAACAAATCCACAAAAAAGCGTAAAAGCGGTGTTTTTTGATAGAGATGGAATCATCAACAAAGACATAGGCTATGTGTATAAACAAGAGGATTTTGAATTTCAAGATGGGATTTTTGATTTGCTAAGATTTTGCAAAGAGAGAGGATTTTTGCTCCTAGTGGTAACCAATCAAAGCGGGATTGGCAGGGGATTTTATACTTTGGAGGATTTTAAAAAACTTAGCTTGTATATGCAGGAGCAAATCAAAGCTAGGCTAGGATTTAAATTTGATAGTATTTATTTTTGTCCGCATAGCCCTGATGAAAACTGCGAATGTCGAAAGCCAAAAAGCGCGATGATAGAGCAGGCAAAAAAAGATTATAATGTCAATTTAGATGAGAGCTTTATAATAGGCGATAAGATTACCGATATGCAGGCAGGGCAAGCAGGCGGAATCCGCCACAAACTCTTTGTAAGCAAAGCATTTAGCGCGCAGGTAAAACATATCAGCAACCTCCACACGCTAGCCACACTCTCCCAAGCGCGTGAAGTGATGAATGATATTTTAAACCCCAAAATCTAAAAATCCTAACATCTAAAAAGGAGCAACCAAATGGCAACACTACAAACAAATACCCCCCAAAATCTAATCGACAAATCCACCCTAGAGCAGCTCCAAGCAAGGCTTGCAAACAAAGCGGTTCTTATCACAGGCGGGGCAGGCTTTATAGGGAGCAATCTAGCTTTTTTCTTTCAAGAAAATTTCCCAAGCACACGCGTAATCGTGCTGGATAAATTCCGCGATGATAGTAGCTTCTCAAATGGCAATCCAACTTCACTAGGGCATTTTAAAAATCTCATCAATTTTAATGGCGAGATTATCGCAAGGGATTTAAATGAGGGCTTAGATTTACTCCAAGAGCTAGATTTTGATGTGGTGTTTCATAACGCCGCGATTAGCGATACCACCGTGCAAAATCAAAAGCTAATGATAAATACCAATCATCACGCGTTTTTAGAGCTACTACATATCGCGTTAAAGAAAAATGCCGTAGTGGTTTATGCTAGCTCGGCTGCGACTTATGGCAACACTCTAGCACCAAATATCGTAGGCAAGGGCGAAGAGCCACAAAATATCTATGGATTTTCAAAGCTAGCTATGGATAGAAGTGTGCGCAAGATTTTGGCAAACGCACCACATTTGCCGATTTTTGGACTGCGGTATTTCAATGTCTATGGCAAAAATGAATTTTTCAAAGGCAAGACGGCTTCAATGATACTTCAGCTAGGACTACAAGCCCTAGAATCTAAAAAAGTGCGACTAATACAAAAAGGCGAGCAAAAGCGCGATTTTGTCTATATCGATGATGTGGTTTTAGCAAATGTCTTGGCGATGGCGGAGGGATTTAGTATGCAAAAGCTAGATTCTATCCCAAAGAGTGGAATCTATAATGTCGGCACGGGCGTGGCAAGAAGCTACAATGAAATCATAGAGATTCTAAAAGGGCATTTGGGGGATTTTGAAGTGGAGTATTTTCAAAATCCATATCCATTTTTTCAAACCCACACCCAAGCAGACATTCAGCCAAATACCGCCGTGCTAGGCTATAAGCCAAATTTTAGCCTAGAAGATGGCATAGCCTGCTACATAGATGAGATAAAATCTATCCACGCCAAGCTAAAATCTGGGCTGTTATGATTTGCTTATAATTAGCCTATAATTAGCCTCTGCTATAAACAAAAGCACAAAATCTAGTTTTTATAAAAATCCAAACTATCAAGGAATCACAATGATAAATCTACAAAAACAACACCCAAAAATCCTAGTCATAGGGGATTTGATGGTAGATCACTATATCTGGGGCAAATGCAATAGAATCTCGCCTGAAGCCCCTGTGCAAGTCGTAAATGTCAAAGAAGAAAGCAATCGCTTAGGCGGGGCTTGCAATGTCGCAGCAAACCTAATCGCATTTGGCGCAAAAGTCAGCCTATGTGGAATCATCGGCAAAGATGAGTTTGGCAAATGGCTTATAAACGAACTCCACGCCCAAAATATCGACATTGCCCACATTATCCCAACCCCCACTCGCCCAACCACCCAAAAAAGCAGAATCCTAATCTCAAATCAGCAAGTCTTGCGCGTAGATAGAGAAAAGAGTGAGGATATAGATGAGGATTTGCAAGAAGAGATTTTATCTAGCTTGAAGCGCAAGATGCGCGATTTTGACGCGGTGATATTAAGCGACTATGCAAAAGGGCTACTCACACCAAAGCTAACAAAATCTATCATAAAGCTAGCTAGAAGCGAGGGCAAGCCTATCTTAGTAGATCCAAAAGGCAATGACTACTCAAAATACCAAGACGCCACGCTACTCACGCCAAACAAGCTAGAAGCCCAAATCGCCACACAAATACAAATCAGCGATGATGATTCTCTAAAAAAAGCGATGAAAAAACTCCAAAAAGACTGCAAGCTAGATATTTGCCTTGTTACGCTAAGTGAAGAGGGAATCGCAATCCTAGACAAAAATAAATTAGTCAAATCCCCCACAATCGCCAAAGAAGTCTATGATGTAACAGGGGCTGGAGACACCGTGATAGCAGCACTTGCATTTGGGCTAAGCGGTGGGCTAAATATCTATGAAGCCTGCCATTTTGCAAATGCCGCAGCAGCGGTAGTCATCGGCAAGATTGGCTCTGCGAGCGCGAATTTTAGCGAAATCGTGGCGTTTTTGCATAATGGCTCATACTCCACCTCAAAAATCATAAGCAAAGATGAGCTAGCGATGCTACTGCCAAGCCTAAGAGAAAAAAAAATCGTTTTTACAAATGGTTGCTTTGACTTGCTCCACGCTGGGCATATTTCGTATTTGCAGCAGGCTAGGGGGCTAGGCGATTTGCTAATCGTGGGGCTAAATAGCGATGATTCTATAAAGCGACTAAAAGGGGAAAATCGCCCTATAAATAGCCAAAACGATAGGGCGTTAATGCTATGTGCACTAGAATGCGTGGATTTTGTGGTGATTTTTGATGAGGACACGCCTTTGGAGCTAATCAAACTCATCAAACCCCACACGCTAGTCAAAGGCGAGGACTACAAAGGCAAAGAAGTAGTGGGAAGCAAGATAGCAAAAGAAGTTGTCCTAGCAGAATTTATCAAAGGCAAATCAAGTAGCCTAATCATTCAAAAAATCGCCCAAAAATTTGGCAATAAAATCTAAATCTTGCATAATGCTTAAATTTGCGTAATGATGAATTTTGCATAGGGCTAAATTTTTTTATAATGCTAATTTTTTCATAACGCTAAAATTTGACGCTAAACGACAACGCGATAAGGCTAGCAAATCGCTGTAAATAGCTAAAATCGCTACAAATAGCGTGCAATCCATAAGTAAAAATAACATTGTCATATTTAGGTTTTGCAAGAAACCGAAGTATCCAAAATCTTATCTTTTTTAGATTTTTTCATTTTCGTTTAGATTTTTTATTGTTGTAATAATTAAACAAGGCTCAATTTAACTTAAGCGGATTATTTCTTATCATTTTTAACAAGATTTTATACAAATCTTGTCCTTGATTTTTGACATTATACCTAAATTCTGTCTCTTTTAGATGAAGCATAAAATTCTCTTTTTTGATTCCTTTGAATTTAGTAAGTCTATGTTTGGCATATCCCCAGAAGTTTTCGATTCCATTGATATGATTCTTGCCTAACGCAAATTCATTTTTGCTATGTTTAACACGATAATGTGCCTTTGCACAAAAATCCACTAATCCATCATACGCTCCCCAACAATCGCTATAAATTATAGATTCTGCTAAATCGCTAGAATCTCGTAAAATAGGCAATAATTCACTTGCAGAGCAACCCTTGACTACTTGTGTATAAACGCAACCATTTCGTTTTAACATTCCTTCTGCTTGCAGTTGCAAGTATTAACGAAGCAAAAATACAGGCGTTTTCTTACCTGCTCCACGCCCTCTTGTTCCCCGCACTCTTTTAGCACCGAAATAGCTCTCATCAATTTCAATTTCACCTTGCATTTTAGATATTGTTTCGCATTCTTTTGCGATTAAGATTCTAATATTTTTGCAAATTTTATTTACACTTTGGCGAGAAATGTTGCTTAATTTTGCAATTTTTACCGCTTCAATATCTAAAACTTCTTGCAAAGCTACGAGCGTAAACGAATTGGAAAAATCTTTAAGAATCTGTCTTGTTTTCGCCTCACTAATTCTTGAACTAATAATATACTTGTTTTTCATCGTATGAATCATAACTTAAGACTCTTTTGTGTGAGTTTAAGTTGTCTTGAGCCTTTTTTTATTGCTTGATTTTGTCGTTTTAAACACCGCCAAACAAAGATGAAAACTTCGGCATTGTATCGAAAATTTTTATCTAATCTATAAATTATGTAGAAATATTCTTTGTATTAAAATATTGTGGATTTTAGTTGTGGATTTTGCCAAAAACTTTTATAAAAATCAAATATTAAATTTTATAACAGCCATTTACGCAAAATCATCAAACACAGATTCTAGGATTTTTTGCATTTGCTTTATGTGCTTTGGTTTGATGATTAGCGGTGGGGCAAAGCGCAGGGTATTTTTGCCTGCAGGCAAGATGATAAGCCCTTTTTTGCGAGCGGATTCTATGACTTGGGATATTTTTAGGCTACTTTCTAGCTCTAGTCCCGCTAGTAGCCCCATAGAGCGTGCTTCTTTGATAAAGCTATATTTTTTTTTCATTGATTCTAGGGCGTTTTTTAGCAATGGTGCATTGGTATTTACTTTTTCTAAAATCTTTTGTTTTTCAAATATATCAAACACCTTGCTAACCGCCGCGCACGCAAATGGATTCCCCCCATAAGTGCTTCCGTGCTCGCCTTTTTCTAGCGAATGTTGCGCGACTTTTTGGTTTAGCACAAATGCCCCCACAGGCACACCACAGCCCAATGCCTTTGCGGTAGTGAGAATATCTGGCATTATGCCGTATTGTTGGTAGGCAAACATACTACCACTTCGCGCCATACCGCATTGGATTTCATCTAGGATAAGAAGTATGTCTTTAGTTTTGCAGATATGGCGCAAATCGCGCAAAAACTTACTTTTCGCAGGCAAAATCCCACTCTCCCCTTGCACAGGCTCTAAGATTATCGCACAGATTTTAGAATCGTTTGTGTTGCTTGTTTTTGCGTATTTGGCGATAAGATTTTCCACACTTTTTATGTTGTTAAATTCTGCAAATTCTACCCAATCTAGCAACGGCTTAAATGGCTTTTGGTAGGTTTCATTGCCCGTGATAGATAGCGCGCCTAAAGTGCGCCCGTGAAAAGAGTCCTTAAAAGCAATGATTTTTGGGTGGGTTATGCCTTTGTTGTAGGCGTATTTTTTTGCCACTTTTAGTGCGCCCTCGATAGCCTCTGCCCCGCTATTTGTAAAAAATACTTTTGATAAATGCGATGCTTTTGCTAGCTTGTTTGCGGCTTTTATCGCAGGGGTGTTGTAGTATAGGTTTGAGATATGTAGCAGTTTGCTAGCCTGCTTTTTTAGGGCGTTTGTGAAGTCTTTGTGTGCGTATCCTAGCGCATTTACTGCGATTCCCGCACCAAAATCTAAATATTTTTTGCCTAGCGTATCATACAAATATACGCCCCTTCCGCGCTCAAAGACAACCTCCTGCCTAGCATAAATAGGCAAAATCGCGCTTGTTTTTGCGTTTTTGATTTCGCTGTTTATATCATTTTGTCGTTTTGATTTTGTCATTGTTATTTCCTTTGGCTTTATGTCCTTTGGCTAAACCAAACTTAAAGCGACTTATTTTGTCATTTTCTCACCACGATTTATATAAATCTTGGCATTTGATTTTGGTATTATATCTAAATTGAAGTTACTTTTAAGTTTTTAAGTAAAGCAGGATTGTTAAGCTAAACAATATTTTTTGACTTAGTTAAGTTTGGCTACCTATGCTTGTTACATTGTTTCTGCTTGCGGTTTATGTGCAAAACGAAGTGAAAAATGTTTGGCACAATTTAACTGAAGTGCTAAATAAACAAGCATTCTTAAATGACGCACAAACTTATGATAAATCTATGCAAAAGCTAAAAGAGCATTTAACGACAAATTATTATAAGCTCTACAAAGAGTGACATTACAATGACATTAAACCGCGTGTGTTTGCGGAGGATTTGCTAGGGGCTGATTTAATTCACAAGATACAAAGTAAAAACAAGAACAAAATCAAAGTATTGAAAATGACAATTGGCTCAAGACAACTTAATTTCAAACAAAGGAGCTTTAAGTTATGATTCATACGATGAAACACAAGTATATCATTCGTTCAAGAATTTCAGAGGCTAAATTTGTGAGAGATTCTCAAACTCTTTTGCCTTGATATTGAGGCTGTAAAAATCGCAAAATTAAGCAATATTTATCGCCAAAGTGTAAA